>CAZFUH010000067.1:0-14472 GCA_964522235.1 uncultured Rhodanobacteraceae bacterium | reverse complement strand
GCGGCGCTGAACGCCAACCCGCACCTCGTCAACCAGCTGAGGCTGGAAGTCGAAGCGCCGGGCGGTCAGGTCTGGACCCAGAAGCTGCCGGGCAGTGGCGCTCCGAATCCGACTCAGAGCACGGCAACGACCGACTATGACGATCGCAACAACGTCCACCAGATCCGGTTGCCGGCGCCGGTGGCCGGGGAATACCAGGTGCGGGTGCGTGGCATCGCGGTTCCATTGGGCAAGCCGGGACAACCCTACGCCTTGGTCGCGACTGGCGCGATCGACACTCCGGCGGTCGGCAAATCGGCCGATCTGATCCTGAGCAAGAGCGCCACCGAGCCCAGCGTCATCGTCGGCAGTGCGATCGAATGGACAATCGAGGTCGAGAACCTGGGACCGGACAGCGCCAGCAACGTCATCGTCGTCGACAGCCTGCCGGTGGCGGTGACGCCGGTTTCGGTGAGCGGTGTCGGCTGGACCTGCAACCTGGCCGGACACGATCTGGAATGCAGTCTCGACACCCCGCTGGCCGCGGACACGTCTGCCGCTGCGATCGTGATTACGGCCACTGCCCCGGCGACACCGGGTCCGGTCGAGAATGAGGCAGCGGTCAGTGCCGACGAGGCCGACCCAAGCCCAGGCAACAATGCCGACAGTGCTGAAGTCGCGGTCACCCTGATACCGATCGATCTCGCCCTGGACAAGAGTGCCAGCGTCGGCAGTGTCGACGCGGGTACCGCGTTCACCTATACCCTGGCGCTCGCCGCCGATCAGGATGGCGCCGAGCAGGTGCTTGTAGTCGACACCCTGCCGGACGGGCTGTGCGTGACCGAAATCGACTCGGGCGGCTGGAATTGCAGCCTCGACGGCAGCGAGTTGAGCTGCACACTCGATGGTCCTGTCGCCGGTGGATTCGATGCGATCGAGCTGTCGGTACTGGCGCCCAACAAGGGCGGATTGATCGAAAACAATGCCAGCGTCGCCGCCCTGAATCCAGACCCCGACCTGGACAACAACAACGACAGCGTCGAGGTCGAGGTGCTCGGCGCGCCGAAGGATCGCATCTTCGCCGATGACTTCGAAGCCATGCCGGCATGTCTGGGGTCGGCGGCCGGCAGGTAGTTGCGCCGCGCCCGATGCCGTTTCGCGTCGGCTCGGCGCTGCAGCGTCTCCGCGAGCCATGGCTCGCGGAGACAGCTCGGCGCTCGCGCACTCATCGATACGCAATTTGAACGTCAGTCACGCAATTCGCGTCGGCTCGCGTATGCTGACGAAACCACCTCGATGATCACCGCCTCCCCGCATGTCCAAGCGCCGCCGCAAACGCCGCTATCGCCTGCTGCTATGGCCGCTGTTGCTCGTACTGTTATGGCTGCCGACGCCGGCGCTGCTGATCTGGTGGCACGGCAGCAGTGATCAGGCGCGACCATCGGACTGCGCGATCGTGCTTGGCGCTGCCGCCTACCACACGCGACCGTCACCGGTATTGCAGGAGCGCATCCGCCACGCCATCGCCCTGTATCAGCGCGGCACCGTGCGCTACCTGGTGTTTACCGGCGGCTACGGCACCGGCGCCGAACATGCGGAAGCCAGCGTTGCTCGCGACTACGCGATCCGGCACGGAGTGCCGGCGGAAGCGATTCTGATCGAAACCCGTTCGCGCACGACGCATGAGAACCTGATCGAAGCGCGCCGGGTAATGATCGAGCAGGGCCTGGGCAGCGCAATCATCGTCAGCGATCCGTTCCACCTGAAACGGGCTGCGATGATCGCCGCCGACCTCGATCTCGATGCGGTCACCTCGCCGACACCAACCACCCGCTTCCAGTCCTGGCAGGCGCGATTGCGATTCCTGGCCCGGGAAACCTACTTCTACCACCGCTATCTCTACACCGGCGGCTGAGCGCTCGGCGATGCCGGACGCCGAACCAAGGCCGTGCGCGCGCGCCAGGCTTCGGCGGGCGTGAGATCCTGCAACAACTCGACCTGACGTCCGGCGCGGGCAGCGATCGGAACGCCATCGCGCAGCAACAGACGGTTGCCGGTCAGCGCCGGAAGCTTGCCGCCGGGTACCAGAATGCCGGCCAGGTTCAGCGGATCGGCGGCGCTCACGGCAACCAGCGCTTCGGATTCGACCGCGGCGGCACGCAACGCCGCCGCGGCCTCCGGCAGCGCGAACTGTTCGCCGGCGAAACCATCGACGAAACGTCCGCCGCGAATTTCACCACGCGCCTCCAGACGCCGATATACGTAGTGCAGGCTCCGCCAAGGCGGCAGGTATTGCTCGCGTGCCAGCATGGCGCGGAACACGACACCATAGCGACGCAACAGCATACGCGCCGCATGCTCGATCGAAGGCTCGGCCAAAGCACCATCGGCGCGCTCGCCGGCATCGGAGGCCGGTCGTCGCCTTGAGCGCAATAGCGACCAGCGGCCCGCGTGATCGGCATCGACCGGCAGCGCCCGGCCGCGCTGCCGTAAACGCTGCTTTGCCGGGGCAATCAGCGCGCGCAGCCCGGCAAAACTATCGCAGCCGACTACGCCCTGGGCCACCAGCTCGGCCAATGCCGGCTCCAGTTCACTGCGGATCAGACCGCACTCGTGCTCGAGATCGGAGAAAAACAGGGCGCCGCAGTCGCGCAGGCTGTCGCGCACCCGCCGGGCCTTGCCGGACAGCATCGGCCCTTCGCCGGCATCGATCCCGGATGGTCGGCGACGATCGGTATCCACCATCGGGCTGCCGGCACTGGCGAGCGTCTGCCAGTGCCGTAGGTGCGAACGTTCGGCAAACAGGATCGGAGTACCGCGCACCGGGCCCGAGCGGCGAGAGCTGATCTCGGCTTCGGCGTTGACCGGTCGCCACCAGACGATGCGCCCGGAAGCACACAGCCGATCGAGCATTGCCGGCGTGTAGTCACGCAACCGCTGCGGCAGCAGATCACGCTCCCACGCGGCCGCCGGCGCGACCCAGCCTTCGAGCTGTTGCAGGACAGCGAGCAATGCCGACTCCCCCTGCCGGCGCGGGTCCTGGCCGACATCACCCGGGTCGGGCGACGGATGCCTGTCCGATTTCAAGGCCGAGTCGGCGGCTGTGGCGGCACCCGCATCGGGAATGCCAAGCAGACCGTGCCAGTGCACGAGAAAACGCAGGAACTGTGCCGGAGGTACCGGCCGCACCGCAGCACGCCGATGCTCCCGGCTCAGCCGGTGGATTCGTGCGAGCAGGCGGCGGTCGCACCACGTCTCCGCATCGTCCACCGTCACGGCATCGGCTCGAACACGCATCGCCGTGCCCTCGCCTTCGAGCAGCAACAAGGCGCGCCGGACCCATGTCGGCTCGACCGCCAACGCTGCGACCAATTCGTCCTCGGCGACAGGACCGAGCAGCTCCAGCCGACCACGCAGCAGTTCGCGCAACGCGCCATCCGGTTCGAGCGGGCAATCGTCAGCCTCTGGGATGCCGGGCACATCCTGTGCTCGACGAGTGTTGACGTTGACTGCATTCACCTTGCTCTCGGGGAGCGCACACCGCCATTGCGGCAGCCGCTCGATCGCGACCGCGCACTCGCCAGCGGCCGTTGATACGGAAACGGCGCGGCCCTGGTCGATCAGCGCGTCCAGCCAAGGCCGGCCCAGGCGATCGATCTCGTCGCCGGCGAGAAAACCATGCACGACCAAGGCGTCATGCAACTCGTCGGCATCGCGGACCAGCGGCCAGACCTCGGCGCGAACCGACGCGATTGCCTGAGCCGTGATCTGACCGGGATTCGCGCCGGCATCGATCTCGTGCAGGCGTTGCGTCGCCACCGCGCGCGTGCGCCGCTCCTCGGCCTCGCCGTCGTCGAGAAACGCATACGGCCGGGCGTTGAGAATTGCGGTCGCCAGCGGCGATGGCGTGGTCAGGTCACGGCAGTGCACGCGCACGGCGCCGGACTCGATCCGCGCCAGCAAGGCGAGAAAGCCCTCGACGTCCATGGTGTCATGCAGGCAGTCGTGCAGGGTCTGTACGACCAGCGGATGCTCGGGAATCTCGCGCGGGCCGCTGAGATTCTCCAGACACGCGACCTGGTCGGGGAAAACCACAGTCAACAGATCCTCGGCATCGCTGCGCTGAAACTGCGGAGGTACCCGCTTGCCACCGTTCATGCGCCGCACCGCGAGCGCGATGGATGCGTTCCAGCGGAACCGGGTCGGAAACATCGGTACGTCGAGCAGGGCCTGAACCAGCACTGCGCGCGCCGTCGCGGAGTGCAGGAACTTGGTCACGTCCTCAAGCGGAAAGCTGTGCGTCGGCCCGAGCGACAAGACGATGCTGTCCTCCAGCGCCGACGCCTGCAGTTCGAAGTTGAACTGACGGCAGAAGCGCTTGCGCAGGGCCAGACCCCAGGCCTTGTTGATGCGCGAGCCGTACGGCGAATGAATGACCAGATGGCTGTCGCCGACCTCGTCGAAAAAGCGTTCGACAACGATACGCTCCAGGGTCGGCAGAACGCCGAGTGCGGCACGAGCGGCGCCGAGATATTGACGCAACTGCTGCCACGCGCTCACCGGAACTCCAGGAATCGCGTCGAGTCCCCGGGCGCGTGCCTGCGCCGCCGAGGAACTCCCGTACCGATCCGATTCGCCGCCATTGGCTGCTCGTTCGCCTTCACTCGCTGTTTGTCCAGGATGCGCTTCGGCGACTCCGGTATCGCCCTCGCCCACCACCTCCAGCTCCGCCTCGACAGCGGTCAGCAACCGTGACACCGCAAACGACAGCTCGTCGCTGCGCCCCAGCGCTTCACCCAGCCAGAACGGCAGGCTCGGCGGCTGGCCCTTGGCGTCCTCGACCAGCACCCGGCCGGTTTCGACTTTGACGATGCGATAGGCGGTGTTGCCGAGCTGGAAGATGTCCCCTGGAACGCTTTCGAATGCAAAATCCTCGTTCAACGAGCCGATGCGCAATCCCTGCGGCTGCAGGATCACATCGCAATCGAACTGATCGGGAATCACGCCGGCGTTGGTCGCCGCGACCAGGCGCGCGCCCCGACGTGGACGCAGACGGCGCTGGATGGTGTCATGGTGCAGGTAGGCGCCGCGACGCCCGCGCCGGGTTGCATAGCCTTCGGCGAGCATGGCGACGACAGCATCGAAATCCGCGCGTTCCAGGCTTCGATATGGAGCGGCGCGCCGGACCAGGGTGAACAGATCGTCCTGCTGCCACTCACGGCTGCCGACCTCGGCGACGATCTGCTGCGCCAGCACATCCAACGGCGCGCCCGGATCGCGAATTCGATCCAGCTCGCCGCGACGCACGGCATCGAGCAACGCCGTGCACTCAACCAAGTCATCCAGGGTCAATGGAAACAGCCTGCCCTTGGACACCGCGCCGACGGCATGGCCGGCGCGACCGACCCGTTGCAGGAGCGCCGAGATCCAGCGCGGCGAGCCGAGCTGGCAGACCAGGTCGACGTCGCCGATGTCGATGCCCAGCTCCAGCGACGAGGTTGCGACCAGGGCCTTGAGCCGACCGGCCTTGAGTCGCTGCTCGGCGTGCAGACGATGTTCCTTGGCCAGCGAACCATGGTGCGCGGTGACGTGTTCGACGCCGAGGCGTTCGGCCAGATGGCGGGCAACGCGCTCGGCAATTCGGCGCTGATTGACGAAGATCAGGGTGGTGCGGTGCTGCTGCGCAAGTTCGGCCAGACGATCATAGACCTCGGTCCAGACCTCGTTCGACATCACCGAGTCCAATGCCGAATGCGGCACTTCCAGCGCCAGGTCGCGCGCGCGCGCATGGCCGGCGTCGATGATCGAGCATGCGCCCGCGCTATCGGCAACCGTGATCGTCGAACCGCTATCGCCGCTCTGGTTGACCTGGTCGAGACGCCGGGACAGCGATGTCGCGCAGCCACCAACCAGATAGCTGGCGACGGTTTCGATCGGCTTCACCGTCGCCGAGAGCCCGATCCGCACCGGCGGCCGCGGACACAATGCCACCAGCCGCTCCAGCGACAACATCAGATGTGCGCCGCGCTTGCTCCCGGCCAGGGCATGCAGTTCGTCGACGATCAAAGCGCGCACGCCGGCCAGCATCGTCCGGCCGGATTCGCTGCCGAGCAGGATGAACAACGACTCCGGCGTCGTCACCAGGATGTGCGGCGGCAGCCGGCGCATCAGCGCGCGCTCGCTTGCCGTGGTGTCGCCGGTACGCACCGCGCTGCGAATGCCGACGTCGCCCAGGCCAAGTTCAAACAAGCGATCGCGAATGCCGTTCAGCGGTGCCCGCAGATTGTGTTCGATGTCATTCGACAACGCCTTCAGCGGCGACACGTACAGCACCTGCACGGTATCGGGCAGCGGCGCTTGCAGCCCGCGCTCGATCAGTTCGTTGATCGCGGCCAAAAACGCCGCCAGGGTCTTGCCCGAGCCAGTCGGCGCGCAGACCAGGGCATCGCCGCCACCGGCCGTGACCGCCCAGGCTCGAACCTGGGTCGGCGTCGGCCCGCGCGGAAACGCGCGCGCGAACCATTCGGCCACGGCAGGATGGAAGCTGTCGGGCAGCTGCGGCACGGCTTCAACGTCGATTGCAGCATTCACCCTGCCATCCTGCCACGACCTGCGTCTCACGGTGTGAGACGGTGACCGTGGCCAGCTCGACTACCGGGGAGTCAGGGGCAGGTCGTCGCTGTCGATCAGCCGGAATTGCAGAAGCCTGAGGCCGGCCATCGAGACGCCGACCGGCGTCGCCGCACCCGCACCGCGCTGCGCATCCACGCTGCGCAATACTTGCCACCAGTCGTCTGCAAGCCCGGTCGCGCAGGTCCGCAGATAGTAGGTGCCGGAGTCCAGGCCGCCGTACCAGAAGCCACCATGCTCGCTGATCGGAGCCGAGCCCAGCCAGTTGCCATAGGCATCGTAGATCCGCACCGAACCACTGGTCACCGGCAAGCCGGAAGCGTCGATGACGACCGAACCGGCAAGCGCAGCGCCGGCGAGCAGCCGGAAGTTGGCCGTCGCCGTCGAACCGGAAACGCGGATCGGCGTTCCGGCGGTCACCGTGCACAGGCCCTGCGGACACGGAATGCCGTGCCAGAGCTCGTCAAAGTAGCCGGTGCCGTGAGTGCGCGCGTAATAGATCCCGGCCGCCAGGCCGCCATAGCGATAGCTGCCGTCAGCGAGGATCAGCGCCGAGCCTTGCAGGATCCCGGCCTGATCGAAAATGCGTACGACGCCGGCGGTGATGGCGAGCCCGGAATCGTTGGCCGTTACTTGGCCTTCGATCGTACCGTCGTAGTCGACCGGTGGTGAACCGGTCCGGGCCACGCCGGCATCGAATCCGTCGGCCGCCTCCCGGCTTACGGGCTGGTCAGGATCGCTGCCGAAGAACGCCTGCTGCATCGTGCTCGCGCGCACCGGCAGCGCCACTGCCAACACGCAGAGAACGCACGTCGGCAACCGGCCCACTCGACGCATCTCACTCCCCCCATGCCACGCGGACAGCCAGCTTAGTCGAAAATGCCGGAAACAGTTGTTTCAATTGAGGTTATCGAGAGGCGGGCAGGCCCCGTACCGGTGTCAACCAGGCTCCAGGCCCTGCCCGCCAAGGTGGTCTATCGCGGATCGGGCACGAAACCGGCCGGGAACGGCCGTGGCCGCTGCGGCGACGGCAGCGCCGGGGGTGGTGCGATGCCTTGGGCGACCAGGTTCGCGTAGCTGTCGTAGTAGATCGTCACGACCTCGTCCGGACGGCTCGAGGCGCGGCGGAACTGAGTGTGCCGCGCCGACGACCATTCGTTGCGGCCGTGGCCGGTGCCGAGCCGTTCATGCGCGGACGGTGCCGCGTCCTGAGCATAGGATTCGCTGCGCGCAGGGGCGCCAGCACCGCGACGCGCCTGGCCATCGGTGCTGCCGACAGTCGATGGCGGCGCGGACGGCATCGAAGGCGCGGCCGATTCGGCCGCCGACGACGGCGCCCTCGCGATTTCCGGCTGATCCCGCCAGCGCCGGGTCGGCGGCGCCTCGCGAAACAGCGCAATGCCGATGACGCCGACGTCGTGCGGGCGGCCGGTGCGCGCGGCATAGCTGTCCGGCAGCGCGGTGAAGTAGAACGCCGCTGTCTGCTGCATGCTCTTGCGCCAACCGGCGACACTGAGCCGGCCGTAGCCGTTCAGCACGTAGCCGCTCTGATGCGGCGACGCGGTCTGCCCGGTGATGACGTTGACGCCGTCGACGCTGGTCACGGCCAGCAGCCGGGCACCGTCGCGGCTGCGCAGGCGCAGCTCGTATTCATGACCGGGCTGGCCGGCGACATAGTAGCGACCCTGGGACCAGTAGGCCGGCAGCAGCCGGCCGGTCGTGCGGTCATAGATCTCCAGCTCGGCCAGGCGGCCGGGGCCGACGCCGGCCTGGGCCACGCCGGCGGCCAGCAGCAGCATCAACACGGCCATCCGGGCCATCCGCATTGCGCTCGTCATGACGTTCACTCCGATCAACACAGCCAGCGCGGCTGCACCCATACAACGCCGCCGCGGCGGCAATGGGGTTACCGGTGATCGAACCGGGGCTCAGCGCGGCAGACCACCCGGCGGCATGCCGCCGCCAAGTCCACCCATCGCGCCCTTGAGACCACGCAGCATGCCCTTGATGCCGCCGCCCTTGAGCTTGCCCATCATTTTTTCCATCTGCTGATACTGCTTGAGCACCCGGTTGACGTCGGCCGGCAAGGTGCCGGAGCCGCGGGCAACGCGAGCGCGGCGCGATCCGTTCAGCAGTTGCGGATGCCGGCGCTCCTTCTTGGTCATCGAGTCGATGATCGCGATCATGCGCTTGATCTCCTTGTCATTGACCTTGGACTTGACCTGCTCGGACAAACCGCTCATGCCGGGCAGTTTGTCCATCAGGCCGCCGAGTCCGCCCATCTGGGTCATTTGTTGCAGTTGGTCGCGGAAATCCCTGAGGGTGAAGCGGCGACCGGCCGCCATCTTTTCGGCAAGCCTGGTCGCCTTGTCCTTGTCGACCTTGCGTTCGACTTCCTCGACCAGGCTGAGCACGTCGCCCATGCCGAGGATGCGCCCGGCGATTCGGTCGGGATGGAACGGCTCCAGCGCTTCGGTCTTTTCACCCAGACCGATGAACTTGATCGGCCGGCCGGTGATGTAGCGGACGCTGAGGGCGGCGCCGCCGCGCGCGTCGCCATCGGCCTTGGTCAACACGACGCCGGTCAGCGGCAGGGCTTCGGCAAACGCCTTGGCCGTGGTGGCGGCGTCCTGTCCGGTCATCGCATCGACCACGAACAAGGTCTCAACCGGCTTGACGGCCGCATGCAGGGCCTGGATCTCGGCCATCATCGCCTCGTCGATCGCCAGCCGACCGGCGGTATCGACGATCAGCACGTCGGCAAAGTTCTTGCGCGCGGCATCGATCGCTGCACGGACAATATCGACCGGCTTCTGATCGCCGCTGGAAGGATGGAACAACACGTCGACCTGGGTCGCCAAGGTCTGCAACTGGGCGATCGCGGCCGGCCGGTAGACGTCGGCGCTGACCACCATGACCTTTTTCTTTTGCCGCTCGCGCAAATGACGGGCGAGCTTGGCCACGGTCGTGGTCTTGCCGGCGCCTTGCAAACCGGCCATCAGGATCACCGCCGGCGCCGGAACATTGAGATTCAGTGGCGCTGCCCCCTGGCCGCCCATGACGGCGATCAGCTCGTCATGAACCACCTTGACCAGGGCCTGGCCCGGGGTCAGGCTCTTGAGCACGTCCTGACCGACGGCGCGGCCCTTGACCCGCTGGATGAACGCCTGGACGACCGGCAGGGCGACGTCGCCTTCGAGCAGGGCGATGCGCACCTCGCGCAGTGCATCGCGAATGTTCTCCTCCGACAATCGGGCCTTGCCGCGCAGGCGGTCGAGGGTGTGGCCGAGGCGTTCGCTCAGGGACTGAAACATGGGACGACTCCGAAATGGCTGAATCGGCGATCGGTCCGGCATCGGCCGGCGACGGACCGCAAATCGGCAAGTATAGCGGCGCCACCCTGGCGGCCACGGCCACGGCCACGGCCACGGCTGCATGAGCGATGGCACGGTGGCGGTCCCGGCGACACGAACACGGTCGCTGGCGACGATGCGATCACGGCAACCTCCGACGGAAACTCCGGAAGTTTCCAGATCCCGCTCGACAATCTACCCGAACCGGGCGGGCGACTGCTGGTACTGCCCGCTTCGGACCAGCAAACCGGAAACGCTGCCGCGACCGGCAGCGTGCAAGTCACTACACTAGCGGCCATGCCGCTGATATTCGCAATCGCCCTGAGCCTGTACCTCGCCGCTGCCGGGCTGACCGCGGCGCGTCTGACCGCAAGCGGACGGATCACGCGCACGCCGGTGCTGGCAATGGCAATCCTGGCCGTACTCGTCCATGCCCTGACCCTGGTGGCCGGTGTTCACTCGCGCGGCGGCATTGACCTGCATTTCGGCAACGCGCTGTCCGTGGTCGGCCTCGGCATGGCCCTGGTCCTGACCCTGGCGGGACGGCGCAGCAGCCTGGACCCGATCGGCATCCTGGTCTATCCGATTGCGGCCGCCTGCGTGCTCGCGGCGATGCTGTTGCAGCCGGAAACGCCGGCGCCGCGTCCGGAAAGCTGGCAGATCGGCCTGCACGGCCTCATTGCCCTGCTCGCCTATTCGACGCTCAGTGTCGCCAGTCTGGTCGCGATCCTGATGGCCGTGCAGGAACACGCTCTGCGTACCCACCGGCCGCTGCCGTTTGTGCGCAATCTGCCGCTGACCTTGACCGAGGCGTTGCTGTTCCAGCTGATCGGCGCCGGCTTCGCCCTGCTCAGCCTGACCTTGTTGTCGGGAGCGCTGTTTGTCGAGGATCTGTTTGCTCAGCACCTGCTGGAAAAGACCGTGCTCTCGGTCGCCGCGTGGATCGTTTTCGGCGGCCTGCTGTTGGCACGCCTGCGCTGGGGGCTGCGTGGACGCCGGGCGGCTTGGCTGACCCTGGCCGGCATGCTTTTGCTATTGATCGCGTATTTTGGCAGCAAGCTGCTGGTGCGCGGCTAGGAGCCAAAAAAGCAGGGCCTGTTGCGGAATCGGGTCCGATCAGGCCCTGTACGGCGCAGAAGTGCTCGGCGGATGACCTGAATTGGCGTTGGCGCAGCGTTTACCACTCGGACTCAAGCGGCCGCGGCCTGTGCACACCACGGATAGTCCGGTTCAGGGTCGTTGTACTCGGCCACTTCGGCATAGGTGAAGTTGCCGGTGTCGTCGTACAGTTCGACCAGTCCGCGGCGGCTCAAGCGACCGTAGGTGTAGCGATCCGCGTGCTGGGACAGCAGGATATGGCCATTGTCCAGCAGACGACCGCGCAGCCGACGACCCAGATGATCATGAAGTACGATCGCTTGAGAGTTGAACATGACCCGGTTCCTTCCGTTTCCGCACCCTTCGTTGGGTGCGAGGCCAGTGTTGGTGATTGGCCGGATGGCGGCAAGATGGCAATTGACAACGATTGTTGCCGCTGTGACCCAGATCACAGTCTGATCGCAAACAATTGTGAATTGACGGCGCTTTCGTCGTATTGCGCTTGACGTTGTCATGTCCGGCCGCTTGGGCGCGGCCGCATGCGGCGTTGCGCATGCCGGCCAAGCCTTCAGCCTACTGCTGGCCCTCGTTCGGGAGCGGCAGCGGCGTGTCGGGCGGTGGCAGCGGCCGATGTCGCGGCCGCGGCCGCAGCTGCCAGCAGACATAGCCGATCACGGTCAGGCTCAAGGCCCCCAGCGCCAGCCATTGCGGTTCGCTTTTCAGCCAGGGTGACAACAGTCCGGCGACGGCGGCATTGATCAGCAGCGAGATGAACGCCTGCATCGAAGAAGCGCCGCCGCGCTGCGCCGGGTAGCGATCGAGCAGCATCAAGGTGATGGCCGGGAATGCGATCGCCAGGCCGAAGGCGGTCACCGCGACCGGCAGTACCGCCCACGGCAACACGAAGTCCAGACCCGACACGGTGTAAGCAACATTGCCGACGCCAGCGACCAGCATCACCGCATAGCCCAGTCCGACGCAGTGTTCCGGACTGACCCGGCCAGCCAGCCGGCCGGACACGAACGAACCGAGCATCATGCCGCTGATCGCCGGCACGAAAAACCAGCCGAAATCCATCGTGCCCAAACCCAGGTGATCGAGTACGAAGGCCGGCGCCGACGCGATGAACAGGAACAGGGCAGCGAAGTTGAACCCGGCTGCCAGGGACAGGCGACGGAAAAAATGATCGGCCAGCATGCCGCCATAGCTGGTCAGCAGTGGGCCGAGTACGATCGGGCGCCGCCGGCTGACCGGGTGGGTTTCCGGCAGCCCCAGAATGCAGGCCAGCCACAGTGCCGCGCCGAACGCGGTCAGAAACCAGAACACCGCCTGCCAGCCCGCCAGTCCGAAGATCCAGCCGCCAATGATCGGTGCGAGCGCGGGCGCGATACCGAAGATCATCATGATCGTCGACATCAGCCGTTGCGCGTCCGGCCCGTCGTACAGATCGCGGACCACGGCCCGGCCGACGATGATGCCGACGCCGGCCGAGACGCCCTGCAGAAAACGGAATGCCAGCAGCCACTCCAGATCCGGCGCCAACGCGCAACCGACCGAAGCCAGTGCGAACACGGTCACGCCGCCCAGGATCACGCGGCGCCGGCCATGGGCATCGGACAACGGACCGTGGATCAGCGCGGTGGCGGCATAGGCGAGCAGATAAACGCTCAGCGTCTGCTGGATCGCCAGATCGGTGACGCCGAGCGCGAGCGCCATCGCCGGAAACGCCGGAAACATGGTGTCGATGGCGAACGGGCCGAACATCGCCAGCGCGGCCAACAACGCGGCGATCCGGCCCCGCGATGCCGGTGGGACGGAGGACATCAGGAACTCGGAAGGAAACGGCAGCTCATTCTACGCGTCGGGTGACGCCGCGCGACGCCCTCCCGCCGCAGCGGTCGCGGCATCCGGCTCAGAACGGCCGGCTTGGATCCTCGATGTCGCGATAGGCATCGACCCGAAAGCGCGGCGTACACAAGGCCAGGAAACTCAGGTCGCCGTCGCCGGTGTTGATGATCCGCTGCCGGCAGCCGGGTGGAATCAGTACGACATCCCCCGGCCCGACCGGCTGTGCCGGCAGCGAGCCGACCTCGACCCGGCCGGTACCGGCGATGATCACGTAGCGCTCGGCGATTCCCTCCAGTCGATGCCAGCGCGTGCTGACCCCGACCGGCACCCGCGCCAATGCGATCGACAAGACTTCGTCAGCCGCACTGTTGGACAGCTCACGAACGTAGCAACCCTCACCGATCAGACGCTCGGGCGCATCCGCGGCGCGGCGGATCGCAGCCATGCTCAGGCGCCCGTCAACAGCCACCATGCGATCGACTGCCAGAGCAGGATGCCGGCCATCAGCAGGATCACCAGCCAGGTCCCGAGCGTACCGGCCAGGCGGCCAAAACTGGTGCCGCCCGAACGCGACAGACCCCAGGCGTGAAACAGCCGCGACAGGATCAATACGATGCCCAATACATGCAGCCACACCGGCGCAATCGCGAGCAATTCCAGCAACAGCAATAGCAGCAGGGCCAGCGGCAGGTATTCGACCGCGTTCGCGTGCGCTCGAATGCCGCGCGCGAGCACGCGATCACCGCCGTCGCCGACACCGACCCTGGCGCGCCATCGCAGCCTTACCACGCGAAACGCCAACAGCAGGATCAGCAGGGCCGAAAGCGCAGCGTAGAACGCGGTGACCAGCGGCATCATCGTCAGCCTGCCGGCAGGATTTCGACACTGTGGGCGTCGATCCGATACTCGACCTGCTCGCCGCTGACCTGGCTCGGATCGGCCCCGGCATCCTCGGCCAGATGGCGGGCGAACGCCTCACTGAGCACGCGCCGGGACAGGGTTCCGTAGACGATCGCGCGGCCACTGGTGTCCTTGGGCAGGAAGAACTTGTGGCCACTGAAGACCCGGGCCTCGTGACCGCCTTCGGTCAGCACCAGCCAGCAGCCCTTGTTCTGACACACCGAGGTGATCTTGCCTTCGAACTTGCCGCGCCGCCGGTTCCAGGTCAGGTCATCGGCCAGCGCGGAAGCGATATCCAGCGGCCGGCCGAGCGGCATCGCCTCGCCATAGACGGCGGTACCGCGCGCGCTGATCGTCGGCGTGCTGACCTCGTCCTCGGCGGCAACGGCCAGCGGCGACATCGCCAGAGCGGCCAACAAACACAGAATCTGCTTCACGTTGCTTCTTCTCCAGTTCAGGCCGCCAGGTGATAGTCGGCCAGGCTCGTGTACTCGTCTGTCGTCAGGTAACGGCCCTTCTCGTCCCGCCCGATCGCGGCCATGGCGCAGACCGGATCGTGGGTGAAGAACAGCCGCACGCCCCGCGCCTGCATATCGTCCAGAAACCGATGCTTCTCGTCGATCAGGCGCTCGGGAAAGCGATCGTAGCCCATCGTCACCGGCAG
>CAZFUH010000066.1:8307-14500 GCA_964522235.1 uncultured Rhodanobacteraceae bacterium | reverse complement strand
TCGATCGGATCAATCCGGCTGCGATAGCGAGCAGAAGGCCGGGCTGACGCGTAGCTCCAGCTCTTGGCCGCCGTCGAACGGTTCAATCCGGCTGCGACAGCGAGCGGAAGGCCTGGCTGACGCGCAGCTCCGGCCTGTCGCCATCGTCGGCCAGCATCAGTACCGCCAGCCCGTGTTCCTCGGCAAGGGCCATGCCCTGCTCCGGCCCGAGCACGTGCAAGGCCGTCGCCCAGGCATCGGCCCACATGCAGCTGTCGTGGACGACGGTCACCGACAACCCAGCATGCGCCACGGGTGCGCCGCTGCGCGGGTCGATCAGATGCGAATGGCGGAGTCCGTCGAGCACGTAGTGGTTGCGATAATCGCCCGAGGTGGCAACCGCTCCGTCATCCAGCTCCAGCACCGCCAACGGCTCGCCGCCGCCTTGCATCGGCGATTCGATTGCGATCCGCCAGGCGCTGCCATCGGGTTTCGCGCCTCGGCCACGCAACTCGCCGCCGATCTCGACCAGGAAGGCGCGATAGCCGGCGGCTTCGAGACCCTCGGCAATGCGATCGACCGCATGGCCCTTGGCAATCGACGACAGATCCAGCTCGACACCGCCCGGCTGCAGCAAGCGCTGCTGGGCATCCAGATTCAGACGCTGCCAGCCGACACGAGCGCGCACGGTTGCGATTGCACCAGCATCCGGCGTCTCGGACGTGCGGCCATCGAGCCCGAACCCCCATAGGCGCACCAGCGGCCCGATGGTCGGGTCAAAGGCGCCGCCGCTTGCATCCGCCACTTCGATCGCCGCGCGCAGAACCTGGGCAAATGCCGTCGGCAGCGGTTGCCGGCTGCCGGCTGCCGCCTCGTTGTAGCGGCTGATATCGGAATCGGCGCGCCAGGTGCTCATCTGGGCATCGACCCGTTCCAGTTCGCTGGCGATGACCCGTTCGGCGGCACGAAGATCCTGGCCGCGGGCAGCGACGACCTGTACCGACCAGGTCGTGCCCATGGTCCGGCCGTCCAACTGCTGCACCGATTCACCTCGGCACGCCGTCAGCAGCAGGCAGATCACCAGCAATTCCAGGCACTTGCTCATCGGTGGCAAGTGTAGGCGACGCCCGTTGGTCATGCCTGTTGACTTTTGATATCACTTAGATATCATTTACTCACCTACACAGGAGCTGTCCCATGTCGCAGGAACGTCTGATTCGTGTCGTACCCGGTGTGCTGATGCTGTGCGTGCTGGTGGTTCTGTACGCGCTGGTGATCTGGTGGTTCATCGACTCGATCCGCGCTGACGAGCGCGTGACGGCAGCGTACGCAGTTGGCATCGGCGTCGTTCTCACCGTTCTGTCGTGCGGATTTTTCACCGTCGAACCGAACCAGGGCGTGGTCCTGACCCTGTTCGGGCGTTATGTCGGCACCTGCCGGGAGCCAGGCCTGCGCTGGGCCAATCCGCTGTACGGCAAGCGGCATGTCTCGCTGCGGGTTCGCAATTTCGAAAGCGGCAAGCTGAAGGTCAACGAGCTCGAAGGCTCGCCGATCGAGATTGCCGCCGTCGTCGTCTGGCAGGTGGTCGACACCTTCGAGGCGACCTTCCATGTCGACAACTACGAGGAGTTCGTGCATATCCAGTCCGAATCGGCATTGCGACAGATGGCCACCGGCTATCCCTACGATTCCCATGAGGCCTCGGACCTGTCGCTGCGCAGCCATGGCGCCGAGATTGCCGAGGAACTCAAGCGAGAAATCGACGAGCGCCTGGCCAAGGCCGGCGTACACGTGCTGGAAGCGCGGATCAGCCACCTGGCCTATGCCCAGGAGATCGCCCAGGCAATGCTGCAACGGCAGCAGGCCGGCGCGATCATCGCCGCCCGTTCGCGGATCGTCGAAGGCGCCGTCGGCATGGTGCACATGGCACTGGCGCAACTGGCCGCCGGCGGCGAGATCGAGCTCGATGCCGAGCGCAAGGCGGCGATGGTCAGCAACCTGCTGGTCGTGCTCTGTTCGGACCGCCCGGCCCACCCGGTGGTCAACGCCGGCACGCTGTACTCGGGCTGATGGCGAACCGACGACGCCACCACCGGATCTGCGCCCATGGCTGACAAGAAGGCCTACCCGCTGCGGATCTCGGCCCCGATACTGGACGCGGTCCAGCGCTGGGCCGACGACGATCTGCGCAGCGTCAATGCGCAGATCGAGTTTCTGCTCCGCGATGCATTGCGCCGTGCCGGACGGCTGAAGAAGCCGCCGGCCGCGGATCCTCTCATCGACGATCACCATGAGTCCGGCTCAGACTGAAAGGAGAATCACGATGACCACCAACGCGCTCCGATCCTGGCTGATGGCGATGCTCACCATACCGGTCTTGTCATTCGCCGGCATTGCCTTGGCCGATGACGATGTCCGTACGTCCAGATCCGAAACCTTGCTCGAACACCTGTTCGACGGTCGCAGCGAGGCGGTGTCCGAACATTTCACCGGCGACATGCACGCGGCACTGACACCGGCGAAGCTCGACGAACTGGTCGGGGCGCTGCGCACGCAGTTCGGAGAACTGCGGTCGATGGGCAACACGCGCCATGGCTGCCTGGGCGAATACCCGACGACCTGGCGCCGGCTGAGCTTCGAGCGCGCCGATCTCGATGCCCGGATCTCGTTCGACTCCAGCATGAATGTTGCCGGCCTGTACCTGGTGCCGCCGGAGACCGAGCAACCGTGCCCACAGTCAACGGACAACGACGTCGATGGCGATACCAACCCGGTGAGCGGCGTCGACGAGGAGGCGGTCAGCGTCGGTGCCGAGGGCTGGCCCCTGCCCGGCATCTTCGCGCGTCCGGCCGAAGGGGCAATCCGCGCCGCGGTCGTGTTCGTTCATGGCTCCGGAGCGCATGATGCCGACCAGACGATCTTCGGCAACAAGCCGTTCCGCGACCTTGCCCACGGCCTGGCCCGACACGGCATTGCCAGCCTGCGCTACGTCAAACGCAACCGCGAGCACAGCGCGCGCATGACCGCCGAGATCCAGGCCCTGACCGTGCATGAGGAAGCCGTCGAAGACGCCGTCGCCGCCATCGACTGGCTGCGCCGCCGCGACGACGTCCCGACCGATCAAGTCCATGTCCTTGGCCACAGCCTCGGCGGCATGCTGGCGCCGCGGATCGCCCGCGCGGCACCGGGGACGGCCGGGATGATCGTGCTCGCCGGCAGTACCCGGCCGCTGGAAGACGTGATCGTCGAACAGTTCGAATACCTCGCCCCGCACCAGGGAATCACCGCCGCCCAGATCGATGAGATCAAGGTGCGACGAGACCGGGTCAAGGCGCTGGCGCGCGGCGAGACGGTCGACGGCCCGCTTCCGCTCGGCATCCATGCCGAATACTGGCGCGATCTCTCCGGCTACGATCCGGTCGCGACCGCGCGCGAGCTGGATCTGCCGATGCTGATCCTGCAAGGTGAACGCGACTACCAGGTGACGATGGCCGACTTCGCGCGCTGGCACGAAGGGCTGTCCGACCGCGCCACGATCATGCTGCGCAGCTACCCGGAACTCAATCACCTGATGATCGCCGGCGACGGTCCGTCGCTGCCGGCCGACTACTTGCGCCCCGGTCAGGTCGATCCGCGCGTGATCGACGACATCGCCGCATGGCTGCATCGGCAAACCGGACAGCCGCCGGCATGAGCGACACCAACCCGCTCGGCCGGCCGCAACCCGATCGCGAACTCGATCAGCGCTTTCTGATCGGGCCGCGCTGGCTCAACCTCTACCGCAACCCCAATGATCCGCGCCTGCTGTTGCGCAAGACCCCGCGATGGATGGGCTGGACCGTGAACCTGGCCCATCCGCTGATGCGCTTTGCCTTCGCCATCTTCGTACTCTGTCTTGCCCTCGCGATCGGCGTAGTCATCGCGCATCTGCCGCGCTGAACCGAGGAAAACCGCGGCGGCCGTATCCGGCCGCCGCCAATGGCACACAACACTCCAACAACTGGCAGACTAGCCTCCATGGTTTACGCAGCAATGACAGGCGACCGGCGAACTGCGGCGACGACTGGCCGGCAGGCGCGCGCCTGGCTGATCAATGGTGCCGACCATGCATTGCAGTTGGACCTCGATGTCCGCGGCCACATCGCCAGCGGCCGCTTGCTGCGCAAAAGCGACGGCAGCATGCGCGCCCTGCTGCGAATCGACGACGCAACCGGCCAACCGATCGTCAACCAGCAGCGACTGTCGGCCACCGAGCGCGCGGCCCTGTCGCAGTTGTGGCGGCAACAGCCGGCACGCGGCCGGGCAAGTCCTGCGAACGGCCTGAGCGCGCGCACGCGCGCACGGCTGCGGCGACTCGGCATCGATGAAGACCTGCTTGCGACCTACCGTCCACAGCCATGTCCGGAAGCCGGTCTGCTGCAACTGGCCGGCCTGGATCGCTTCCAGCGACCGCTATGGCTGCATCCGGCGACCGCCAGCGCCTGGTCGCGCCTGCGCGCGGCGGCACTTCGGGACGGCATCGTGCTCGAGGCCGTATCCGGATTCCGCAGCATCGACTACCAGGCCGGCCTGATCGCCGGCAAGCTGGCCGCCGGACAATCGCTGGCACAGATCCTCGCCGTCAGCGCCCTGCCCGGCTACAGCGAACACCACCTTGGCCGCGCACTCGACCTGCACGCCGGTGACGGCCCGGTGCTGGAAACCACATTCGAGCGCACGCCGGCGTTCGCCTGGCTTGGCCAGCATGCCGGCCGTTACGGCTTCCGGCTCAGCTATCCGCGCGACAATCCATGGGGAATTGCCTACGAGCCTTGGCATTGGCGCCATCACGAGGCAGCCACGAGCGCATCGGAGTGAGATTCAAAAGACCTGTCCGACGCGGTGGTGGCCATCACTCCGATCGCGACTCGACCCGCAGCAGGCGCAGATTCCAGACATGGGCAGTGATCAGCAGGCTGCTGCCCAGCAGTAGGATCGGCAGATGCCAGCCGACCTGGCTGCGCGACAACAACAGGCCAGTGGCAAAGGCGGCGGCCGCGGCCAGCATCCAGGCCAGGGGCACGCCACTGCGATGGCGGCGCCAGCCGAACGCCAGGCTCACGGCAGCCACCATCAGCGCCAAGGCCACCAGCCAGCGATCATACGACTGCAGGTACAACAGGTTGATCGCCAGGGCGCGCAGCGGCGCATTGAACGAATGCAGAGCCAGCTGCAGCGACGGCAGCAGTGCGAACAGCACTGGAATCGACAGGCAATGCAGGGCACAGAGCGCCGACAGGCCGATGCCAAGGTGATCCAAGCCCAGCCGTTTGCGCATTGCGTGATCCCGCTCGAAGTTTTGTTATTATATAACACCAACCTCCGGAGCCAGCCATGTCCAGAACCCTGATCGCCACCGCCGTTGCGCTTTTGCTGTCCGGCCCTGCCCTCGCCCAGACCGAGCGCGAACACGGCGTTCATGTCCATGGCCGCAGCCAGATCAATCTGGCTGTCGACGACGACCACCTGGAGTTGGAGCTGACGGCGCCGGGCATGGACATCGTCGGCTTCGAACACGCACCGCGCGACGACAGCCAGCGCGCGGCGATCGATGCCGCGCTGGCAACCTTGAACAACCCCGACAACTGGCTGGCGTTCGAACCGGCCGGCGCCTGCACGGCCGGCGAGATCAAGGCCCATACCCACGGCTACAACGCCGACGACGGTCATGATCATGACCATGGCAAAGGCGATCACGAACAGCACGGCGATCACGACCATGGTCACGACGAGCACGATGACCACAACGGCAAACACGATCACGATCACGACGAGCATGAAGGCCATGACCACGCCGAATTCCACCTGCGTCTGCACGCCGACTGCACGCGTCCGCCGCAGGCCGTGCAGCTGCGCCTGGCCGAACGCTTTCCCGGCATCGAACTGCTGCGCGTCGATCTGATCACACCGACGCGTCAGGACCGTGTCGAGTTGAGTGGCGGACAGACTCGGGTCCGACTCGATCGCTGATGCCGTGCAACCAAGCACGCCGCATTGCCGATGTCGTCTAGACTGACGCCATGAACAGCCAAGCACCGACCGTCGAGATCGACGCACTGCGCTACGCCTGGCCCGGACAACCGCCGCTGCTGGAGATCGCCTCATTGCGTATCGACGCCGGTGAGCAGGTGTTCGCGCTCCGGCGGGCGGATGAGCTCCACTGCGGCTCCGCGGC
>CAZFUH010000066.1:0-8297 GCA_964522235.1 uncultured Rhodanobacteraceae bacterium | reverse complement strand
GCAGGTGTTCCTGCAAGGCCCGTCCGGCAGCGGCAAGAGCACCCTGCTGGCCCTGCTCGGCGCCGTCCTGGTGCCGCAGTCGGGTCGGCTCGCGGTACTGGGTCACGACCTGCGAACCCTGCGCGCGTCGGCACGTGACCGCTTCCGTGCCGATCACATCGGCTTCATCTTCCAGCAGTTCAACCTGGTGCCGTATCTGGGCTTGATCGAGAACGTGACCCTGGGCTGTCGTTTCTCTCAACGCCGCCGGCAACGACTGGGTGATCGCGACGCGATCGCCGCCGAAGCCGAACGGCTGCTGCGCGCACTCGGGCTCGATGTCACGACCTTGAACCGGCGCCCGGTCACCGATCTCAGCGTCGGCCAGCAGCAGCGGGTCGCCGCCGCCCGAGCCTTGATCGGCGCCCCGGAACTGGTGATCGCCGACGAACCGACCTCGGCCCTGGACGCCGATACCCGCGCCACCTTCATCGAGTTGCTGTTCGCCGAAGTGCGGCGCGCCGGCAGTGCCCTGATCTTCGTCAGCCATGATCCGGCCCTGGCGCCGCTGTTTCCGCGCAGCCTGCACCTGGCGCAGATCAATCGCGCCAGCACCGTGGCCGAGGCCGCCTGATGCTGCGCCTGGCCCTGCAAAGTCTGCTCAACCGGCGCGGCACGGTGCTGCTGACCGTATTCACGATCGCGATCAGCACCGCCCTGCTGGTCGGCGTCGAACGCCTGCGCGGCGAAGCGCGCAGCAGCTTCGCGGCGACGCTGTCGGGCACCGACCTGATCGTCGGCGCCCGCGCCGGGACCGTGCAGCTGCTGCTGTACACGGTGTTCCGCATGGGTGAGCCGACTTCGAACGTATCCTGGCAGACCTATCAGGAAGTCGCTGCGGCGCCGAGCGTGGCCTGGACGGTACCGTTGTCGCTCGGCGACTCCCATCGCGGCTACCGCGTTCTCGGCACCAACCAGGACTACTTCGAACACTATCGCTACGGCAGCCGGCAGCAGCTGCGCCTGGCCGAAGGCGAACGCTTCGAGGATGTCTACGACACCGTGCTCGGCAGCGAGGTCGCCGCCCGTCTTGGCTACCGCGTCGGCGACGAGATCGTGATCGCGCACGGCATCGGTCGGGTCAGCTTTGCCCAACACGACGACAAGCCATTCACTGTGTCCGGCATCCTGGCGCCGACCGGCACGCCGGTCGACCGCACCGTGCATGTTTCCCTGGCCGGCATCGAAGCAATCCATGTCGACTGGCAATCCGGCGCCCGCCTGCCCGGCCGGGCGATCTCGGCCGAACAGGCGCTGCAGCACGATCTGACGCCGAAGACGATCACCGCGTTCCTGGTCGGCCTGGAGAATCGGATCGCCACCTTCACGCTGCAACGGCAGATCAACGAATATCGGGCCGAGCCGCTGACCGCGGTCATGCCCGGCGTCGCCCTGCAGCAGCTATGGAGTCTGACTGGTGTTGCCGAGAACGCGCTGCGCATCGTCGCGCTCTGCGTCGTCATCGTCGGTCTGCTCGGCATGCTCACCGCCTTGCTGACGACGCTGAACGAACGCCGACGGGAAATGGCCATTCTGCGCTCGGTCGGCGCCCGACCGCGTACGGTACTGGGCCTGCTGGTGCTGGAAGCCGGCGCGTTGACGATCGCCGGCCTGGTCCTGGGTCTGGCCTTGCTGTATGCGATACTGGCCGGGCTGCGCGATCTGGCAGCGAACCGCTTCGGCCTGTTCCTGAGTCTGGGGCCGCCTTCGACACCGGAACTTGTTGCCCTCGCCGCGATCCTTGTAGCAGGCCTGCTGGTTGGTCTGCTGCCCGCCTGGCTGGGATACCGACGCTCGCTCAGCGACGGCCTGACGATACGCACCTGAGCTTTACCGCTTGAACGACTGGATTTTGATTGTCATGAGACTGACCTTCCTGCTGCTGACCGCGACCCTGGCCGCAACTGCATTCGCCGCGACCAAGAGCGATCCGCGCGAACTGGACTGGCTGGAGCTGATGCCCAAGGACGAGGTCGAGCTGATGATGAATGCACCGGCGCCCGATCACTCGGGTGCGTTCGGCATGGAGCAGCAAGGCTCGTTCCGGACCATCGCCGAACTCGACAAGCAGTACGTCAAGCTGCCCGGCTATATCGTGCCGGTCGACGTCGATGACGAACAGAAGATGTCGAGCTTTTTTCTGGTGCCGTATTTCGGCGCCTGCATCCACGTGCCGCCGCCGCCGCCGAACCAGATCGTCTACGTGACCCTGGCCGAACCGATTCCGGTCACCGACATCTACGATGCCTATTGGATCGAGGGCCTGCTGAAGGTCGAGACCATCCAGCGCGAAATCGCGGCATCGGCCTACGTGATTCAGGCCGACAACGTCCGCCGCTACGACGGCGCCTGATCGGCAATGCCAACACCATCGTCCGTGCCGCGCGCGGCGCGATGACCGCGGTCGACATCGACCCGCGCCAGCAGCACCAGCCCGGCAATAAAGAACAGCGCCGTCGACAACAGCGCCGCCCGATGATTGCCGGCGCTGAGCCAGCTGATCAGACCATAGCTCACCGGCCCGACGATCATCGCGATCCGCACCGCCAGACCCCACAGTCCGAAGATCTCGCCCTCGCGCTTGGGCGGGCATAGATAGCCGACCAGGGCACGGCCGGCCGACTGCGACGCCCCCAGGCACAGACCGGCGACGTTGGCGGCGAGCCAGATCGCCCAGCGCGCCTCGGAGACGAAGAACACGGCAATCGCGAGCAGCCAGCCGACCAGGGTGATCGCCAAGGTTCGGCGATGACCGAGGTGATCCTGGACCAGCCCGAAACCCAGGGCGCCGGCGGCAGCGGTGATGTTGACGACCAGGATCAGCACGATGCTTTCCTGTTGGCTGAAGCCGAGCGCCTGGGTGGTGAAGATCGCGGCAATCGTGATCACGGTCGCAACGCCGGCCTGATAGCAGGCGATGCAGACCAGGAAACGGCGCAGATCGACCAGACCGCGGCTGCTGACCAGGGACTGACGCACACGCGCAAACGCTACCGAAACAATGCCGGCACCGGTGACCGCCTGCGGCTGTGCCCGCTCGCGCAGCACCAGCAAGGTCGGCAGCGCCGCCAGCGCGAAAGCCAACGCGGTGATCAACATCGTCTGCGGCACGGCAGTTGCGGTGTCGGCGCCGCGGCTGGGCGCCGACTCGATCCAGTACAGACAGACTGCCAGCACCAGCAGACCGCCGACATAGCCAATCGCCCAGCCATAACCGGACAACCGCCCCATCGCCTCGTCCCGGGCCAGCTCCGGCAGGAACGCGGCGATCAGGTTTTCGCCCAGACTGTAGGCGAGGTTCGACAATACGATCAGGATCAAGGCCAGGATCAAATCGCCTGGACCGCACCAGCTCAGCGCCGCCGTGGTCACCACGCAGGCCGCCGTGGTCAGCGCCAGCAGCATTTTTTTTCGTGCCCGAAGATCGGCCCAGGCACCGAGTATCGGCGAGGTCACGATCACCAGCGCGTACGACACCGACAACGCCAAGGTCCAGGCCAGGGTTGCCCAGTCGGCACCGCCGGCGATCGCGGCAACGAACCAGGCATTGAAGATCGCGGTGATCACCACCGTCGTGTAGCCGGAGTTGGCGAAGTCGTAGAGCGCCCAGGCCAGCAGTTCGCGCCGCTGTACCGGCGCCACTGCATCCGGATACAGCCGGCGCACGCGCGACTTGGACGACGAGGTAGCGGCGTTCTCAGGCACGGTCATGTCGGTCGGTGGGCTCCAGCGAACGCGACATCGTACCGCGCTGGCACTAGTGTAGTGTTTCGCCCTTGGAGGCCCTTTCAGAGCCCCCCAATCCGCTCTCGGCAAGGCGCCGTTCGTAGGCAAGAGTGGGGCTCTTGTCAAGAACGGCAACACCGCCGAGGGCGGATTGGGGGGCTCCCTTCGGGCGGGTCAGCAAAGGGCCATCCGCGGTGTTGCACTTTCTCGACAGGGCCCCACCCTGCCTTCGAAAGCGCGCCTTGCGGCTGGCCCTTTGCTGGCCCGCTGAAAAGGCCTCCAAGGGCGAAACACTACACTAGGGTTCGTGCCAGAAGCGCCGCCGCTGCTGGCGCCGGCTGCGCACGTGTACGCCCTCGTCGCCGAAGCTCAGGTGCACGGCGCCGGTATCCGGCAGTTGCAACCAGGCAATGTCGCGGGCTCGCAGGCGCTCGATGACCTCGGCATGCGGGTGCTGGTATCGATTGCGATAGCCGGAGGTCGCCACTGCCAGCTTCGGCCGCACGGCATCGAGAAACGGGCCGCTGCTGGAACTCCGGCTGCCATGATGGCCGAGAATGAGTACGTCGCTGCCCAGATGCTCGCCGTGCAGATTCAACATGCGCATCTCGGCGACCTCTCCGGCGTCACCGGTCAGCAGCGCGCTGCCGGTGTGTCCGGACACATGCAGCACGCAGGACAGCTCGTTGCCGCGCGTCGGATAGCGAGCGGGTGGATGCAGAAGTCGAAGATCGACACCATCCCAGCGCCACAGTTCGGACTCTCGACAGGAGCCGCCGGCGATGTCGGGCAGCGGCTCGCCGAGCAGAACACGGGCGACCGGAAACTCGGCCAGTACCGAAGCGGCGCCGCCGGCGTGATCGATATCGGCGTGACTGACGACCAGGGCATCGAGCCGGCGCACCCCCAGCGCATGCAAGGCCGGGACGATGACCGCCTGACCCAGGTCGTAGCCGTTCGGAAACGCCGCACCGGTATCGAACAACAGCGTGTGCCGCTGGGTGCGCAGCAGCACCGCGGTGCCCTGTCCGACGTCGAGCACGTGCAGATCGAACCGGCCGTGCTCAGGCAGGCGCGGCCAGTGCACCAGCAGCGGCAGAAGCAATGGCAAGACCAGCCAGCGCTGCCGCGACTCGATCGGCAGCAGGCACAGCAGCACGGCGACAGTGGCGCAGGCGAGTGCGATCGCGCTCGGCTCGGGAATCGGTGCCGCCGCTGCCGACCAGTCGGCGAGCGCATCGAGCGCCGCGATCAGCGGCGACAACAGCTGGGCGGCGCCGTTCAATGCCTGGTCGGCCAACGCCGGCGCCACCAGCAATAGCGGCAGCGCCAGCAACAGGATCGGCACGATCACAAAGGCCAGCCACGGAATCGCCACCAGATTGACCACCGGCGCCAACCAGCTGGCCTGCGCGAAGAACCCGATACCGAGCGGCAACAGGCCCAGACCCACCGACCACTGCGCCCGCGTCGCCGTCTTCCAGTACGACTGATGGCCGCGACCCTGGGCAGCGAGCAGCAGCCAGGCGACGCCGAGAAACGACAGCCAGAAGCCGACACTGAGCATCGCCAGGGGATCGGCCAGCAGCACCAGGCACAAGGCCAGGCTCCAGCCCTGCCAGAGCCCGACCGGTCGCCGCAGCCACAAGACGATGGCCGCCGCACACAGCATTATCAGGGCACGCCGGGTCGGTACCTGGAATCCGGCGAGCAAGGCATAGGTGGTCGCCGCCAGCAGGGCCGGCGGCAGAGCCCAGAACCGGCGTGGTGCCGAGCGCAGCAGGACCGGAAAACACCAGGTCAGGGCCAGGGCCAGAGTGCCGGCGAACATCGCGACCAGACCGACGTGCAGGCCGGAGATCGCAAACAGATGACTGGTGCCGGTGCGACGCAACGTGCGCCAGTCGCTGTCGTCGAAACCGCGGCGGTCGCCGACCGCCAGTCCGCGCAGCAGGGCCGCCATGCGCGGGTCGCCAACGGCGGCATCGATGCGCTCGGCCAGTTGCGCGCGCAACGCGTGCAGACCCGAAGCGGCACCGATGCGCTCGCCGTTGTCGCGGACATAGCCGACCGCAGCGATGCCGGCCTCCAGGGCCGTGCGCTCGGCGTCGAAACCACCGGGATTCAGCAGACCGCGTGGACGCTTCAAACGAACACTCAGGCGCCAGCGCTCGCCAGCCTGAACCCGGGTCGCCTCCGGCCGCGGCAAATGCAGACGTTCGGCCGCGGCAAGCGGATCGACGAAACCGCGCCGGCGCGGTACAAACCAGCTCAGACGCCAACAGCCGGCGGCCTCTAGCTCGCGGCCTTCATGCCAGATCCGATCCGGGCAATAGCGAAAGCGCACGGCATCGCCGTCATCGCGCGGCAGCTCGTCGATCCGGCCTTCGGCAACCAGATCGACGCCCTCCAGCGCCGGCGGCAGACGCTGCGCGAGCTTGCTGCCGGCATGCCAGCAGGTCCAGAGCAGGCCGGCCAAGGCCGCCAGAACGACCAGCCGCGCCCGCGCCGGCAGCATCGCCGCGAGCACGACAACAGCCGCTGCAATCAGCAGCAAGGCAGGGTTGCTCGGCAACCCCGGCATCAGCCACGGCAGGCAGGCGCCGGCCGCGGCGGCCAGCAGTGGCAGCGAAGTCAGGCGCCAGCCCGGCACGGGAATCGGCGGATTCGTCATCGCGACAGTGTCGGCGAGCGCGCCACTGCCGGTCTTCGGCTTCAGGCTCGAAAGCGCGTGGGAAAACTCCGATAGCGCGGGCTTTCGTTACACTTGCCGACCGTTCCCGCCCGACAACCCCACCGCAAGCCCTTTATGCGCATCTTTTCCCGGCTCTATGATTGGGTCATCCGGCTTGCCCGCCATCCCAAGGCAGAGGCCTGGCTCGGCGGCCTGAGTTTTGCCGAGTCTTCGTTCTTTCCGGTGCCACCGGACGTGATGCTGGCGCCGATGGCCCTGGCCCGACGTGATCGCGCCTGGCGCCTGGCGACGATCACCACCGTCGCCTCGGTACTCGGTGGCCTGTTCGGCTATCTGATCGGCTATTTCGTCATCGATGCCATCCTGCCGACGGTCGAACGCGCTGGCTACCTGCCCGCGTATGAGCGCGCCGTCGCCTGGTTCAACGACTACGGTTTCTGGGCGATTCTGGTCGCCGGTTTCACGCCGATTCCGTACAAGGTGTTCACGATCGCCGCCGGCGCCGTGCTGCTGCCGCTGCCGGTGTTCGTGATCGGCTCGATCCTGGGTCGCGGCGGCCGCTTCTTTCTGGTCGCCGCGTTCTGCCGCGCCTTCGGACCGGTGTTCGAGACCCGCCTGCTGCGCTACATCGATCTGATCGGCTGGAGCATGCTGGCGCTGATCGCGGTCGGGCTTGGCCTGTGGTTCTGGCTCGGCTGATCGCCTGCAGGCGTCGATGACCACGCCGACGCAACGCTTCGACGCCGCCATCCTCGGTGGCGGCGCCGCCGGCTTGATGTGCGCACTGAGTGCCGGCCGCCGCGGCCGTCGCGTCGTCGTCATCGAACATGCCGAGCGGGTCGGCAAGAAGATCCTGATGTCCGGCGGCGGCCGCTGCAACTTCACCAACCTGGGCACCAGTCCGGAGCAGTTCCTGTCGGACAATCCGCACTACTGCAAGTCGGCGCTGGCGCGCTACACACCGGCCGATTTCATTGCCATGGTCGACCGCCACGGCATCGCCTGGCACGAGAAGGAATTGGGCCAGCTATTCTGCGACATCTCATCGAAGCAGATCGTGCGCATGCTGCTCGACGAATGCGCCGCAGCGGGTGTCCGGATCGAAGTCGGTTGCGCGATTCACGATCTGCATCGTGACGACGCCGGCTACTCGCTGACCACCGCTCGCGGTCGCTTCGAGGCCGACGCCGTCGTGATCGCAACCGGTGGCCTGTCGATACCGCGTATGGGCGCGACCGGCTTCGGCTACGACCTGGCCCAGCGCTTCGGCCACGCCCTGCAGCCGACCCGTGCCGGCCTGGTGCCGCTGACCTTGAGCGGCAAGCACCAGGAGCGGCTGGACGGACTGTCCGGCGTTGCCGCCGAGATCGAAGCCAGCTGCAATGGCGCCCGTTTCCGCAATCGCATGCTGATCACCCATCGCGGTCTCAGCGGGCCGGCGATCCTGCAGATCTCTTCCTACTGGCAGCCGGGCGACGAGCTGGGTCTGGATCTGCTGCCCGGCGAAGATGCCGGCGAGTGGCTGCAAGCCCGACGTCGTGAACGTCCCGACGCCGAACTGCGCACGGTGCTGGCGGAGTGTCTACCCAGGCGTCTGGCGCAGCGACTGTGCGAGATCTGGATCGAAAGCCGGCCGCTGCGCCAGTACTCCGCCAACCAGCTGCGTGAGATCGCGGCCGTGCTCGGGCACTGGCCGATCGTCGCCAGCGGCAGCGAAGGCTACCGCACCGCCGAGGTCACGCTCGGCGGGGTCGATACCCGCGCGCTGAACTCGACGACGATGCCGTCGCGCAGCGTGCCGAGGCTGTATTTCATCGGGGAAGTGGTCGACGTCACC
>CAZFUH010000065.1:0-14536 GCA_964522235.1 uncultured Rhodanobacteraceae bacterium | reverse complement strand
GCCAGGGCCTGCGATGTCCAGGCCTTTGGCCGCTTCTTCCAGGCGATGCTGAGGCGCGGCGTATTCTGGGCGCCATCGGCGTTCGAGGCCGGCTTCCTGTCCAGTGCCCACGACGATGCCGTGATCGACGCGACGATCGACGCGGCGCGCGAGGCCTTCGTCGAGATCAACGCATGAAACCGGATTCCCAGTTGGCGACGATCGCGGTCCACGCCGGCGGCGAGCCCGATCCTGAAACCGGCGCATTGTCGCCGCCGATTCATCTCGCGACCACGTTCCGGCACGGTCCGGCCGCCGAGCGCATCGCCGGGTTCGAGTATCAACGCGAGCATCATCCGACCCAGGCTCGACTGGAGTCCGCGCTGGCCGCGCTCGAAGGCGGCGCCTCGGCGTTGGCATTCGCGTCCGGCATGGCCGCGATGACCGCCCTGCTGGACTCGCTGCCGGCCGGCAGCCATGTTCTCATCCCGTCCGACTGCTACACCGGCTTGCGCAGACTGGCCAGGGAGTTCCTGCCCGAGCGCGGTATCGAGGCCGGCGTGATCGACCTGGCCGATCTCGACGCCGTGCGCGCGGCGCTGCGGCCGAGTACGCGCCTGATCTGGGCGGAAACACCATCGAACCCGATGCTGCGCGTCACCGACCTCGCCGCGCTCGCCGAGCTCGCCCATGACTGCGGCGCCCTGCTCGCCTGCGACAACACCTTCGCAACACCGGTGCTGCAACGGCCACTCACGCTCGGCGCTGACGTCGTCATGCACTCGACGACCAAGTACATCGGCGGCCACAGCGACGTGCTCGGCGGCGCCCTGGTGTTCGCGCGCGAGGATGAACTGACGACACGGGTCAATCATCGTCGCCACATCACCGGCGCGACCTTGGCCCCGTTCAGCGCCTGGCTGACCTTGCGCGGCCTGCGCTCCCTGCCCGCACGCATGGCCTGGCACTGCCGCAATGCCCGGGCCGTCGCCGACTATCTGGCCGGACATGGGGCGGTGTCGGCTGTGCATTATCCAGGCTTGCCCGCACACCCGGGCCACGGCATCGCCGATCGCCAGATGACCGGCTTCGGCGGCATGCTCAGTATTCAGGTGCGCGGCGGCCGTGCAGCCGCGCTGCAAGTCGCCGGCGCACTGCGTGTGTTCACCAATGCGACCTCGCTCGGCGGGCCGGAAAGCCTGGTCGAGCACCGCGCCTCGGTCGAAGGCCCGGAGCCGGTCAGTCCGCCTGACCTGCTGCGCTTGTCGATCGGCCTGGAACATCCCGACGATCTGATCGCCGACCTCGAACAGGCCCTGCGCGCCGTCTGAGCCCCGTCATCAGTCGGCGCGACGGCAACCTCGAGCCTCGGGACAAGAGCAGCTTGGTTCCGGGTGCGAGGACTGAACGACCGGCAGCAGCCGAACGATTCGTCAGCGCCGTACCTGGCGCAGAAACCAGATCACCAGCACGGCGAAGACGGCGGCGCCGAACAACTGCGTCGGAAGATCGCCGCCGAGCCAGGCGGTGCCGATGCCGGCCGGGCGCTGTCCGGCAAAGAACGCCGCACCGGCCAGGGCAACACCGAGCAGGCCCTCGCCGCCGACCAGGCCGGACGCGATCAACACGCCACGCTCTCCCCGCGCCTGGGCCGTGGGCGCATCCCGACGCCGGGTCAGCAGCCAGTGCAACAGGCCGCCGAGGAAGATCGGTGTGATCGCCGCCACCGGAAGGTAGATGCCGACCGCGAACGGCAACGACGGAACCCGCAGCAGTTCGGCGGCAATCGCGATCGCGACACCGATACCGACCAGGTGCCAGGGCAGGGCCTGGTCGATGACGCCGTCGATGACCAGCTTCATCAAGGTCGCCTGTGGCGCCGGCAGGTCGGCGGTGCCGAAGCCGAAGGTGCCGGCGAGCAGGAGCACCGACAGGCAAACGAATACCGCCGAGGTCAGCACCGCGATCAGCTGCGCGGTCTGCTGCCGGCGCGGTGTCGCGCCGAGCAGGTAGCCGGTCTTCAGATCCTGCGACATGTCGCCGGAAATCGACGCCGCGATCGCGACCACGCAACCGACCATCAGGGCGCCGGCCTTGCCATTCAGATCGGTCCAGCCCAACAGGAGAAACAAGAACGCGGTGCCAAGCAGGGACGCGATGGTCATGCCGCTGGTCGGGTTTGAGGTAACACCGACCATGCCGACGATGCGTGCCGCGACCGTCGTGAAGAAGAACGCGAACATCGCCACACACAGCGCGGCGACCGTGCGCGTGCCGACGCCGCCGATGGAACCGAACGCGGCCGGAACCAGGGCCAGGACCGCGATCACCGCCACCAGGCCGATCAGGATCACCTTCAGCGGCAGATCCTGCTGTGTGCGCGGCAACACGACAACCGGCGCCGCCGGCTCGCCGCCGACTCTGCGACCGAGTTCCCCGGCACTGCTGCGAAAGCTCGCGAACATCATCGGCAGGGTGCGGATCAGGGTCAGAATACCCGCAGCGGCGACCGCACCGGCACCGATGTAGCGGATGTAGCGGCTCCAGATCTCGCCGGCCGACATCGAGGAAATGGTCTTGACCAGTTCCGGATAGACCGGATCGACGCGCGACTGGCCCCAAAGATCGATCATCGGAATGATCACCACCCAGGCCAGCAGACCGCCACTGACCATGACCGCGGCGATGCGCAAGCCCAGGATCCAGCCGACACCGAACAGCGCCGCCGACACGTCCATGCCGACCTCGGCCTTGCGCAGCAGTGGCAGCTTCAACGTCACCATGTCCGGGACCACGCGCAACCAGCCGGTCAACAGCTTGCCCAGCGCGCCGACCGCCAATCCCATCGCGATCAGCCGAGCGAGCCGGCCGCCGACCTCGCTGGCGATCAGCACCTTTGCCGCCGCCGTGCCTTCCGGATACGGCAGGCGCGCATGTTCACGCTCGATCAGCAACTGCCGCAGAGGGATCATGAACAGGACTCCGAGCAAGCCGCCGCACAAGGCCAGCACGGTCATCTGCAGCAGACTTGGCGGCATGCCCCACATGAACAGCGCCGGCAGGGTGAAGATCACGCCCGAGGCCAGCGAGCTGGAGGCACTGCCTGTGGTCTGCGCGATGTTCGCTTCCAGCAAAGTGCCGGAGCGGCCGAAACGCGCCAGCACCCGGAACATCGCCACCGTCATCACTGCGATCGGAATCGAGGTGCTGACGGTCAGGCCGGCGCGAAGCCCGAGATAGGCATTTGCGGCACCGAAGATGATGCCGAACAGGATGCCCAGGCCGATCGCCTTGATGGTGAATTCGGCCGGGGACTCGCTGGCCGGGACATGCGGCCGGTGCTCCGTCGTCGTGTTCAATTCGATTTCCTGTCGTCGCTCGGCAAAGGTGCTTCCGCTGTCGATTCGCGCACTCGCCAGTTCTTTAGGTCAGGCGCCGGCAATCGCGCCAGCCGGGTACCGGGCACTTCTCCGAAGCGGCGGCCGGCGTTCCAGTCGGCGCCGGCCGGCTCGTTCTCCTCGCGCATCCGGCCGACGAAGTTCCACCGCCTACAGGAACAGGTCCAGCAGCAGCGGCTGACCCGGTTCGACGGCGTAGCGGTCAAAGTCGCTGACACCGATCGCGGCCAGCACCTCGTCGTCGATCAGGAACTGGCCGCTGCGCTCTCGCGCCGACGTGGTCAGCACCGCGTGCGCGGCATCGGCCATGATCTCCGGGGTCCGGCAGCGACGCGGATCGATCCCTGGAATCATCGCCAGCGCGGCGGTGTGGATCACCGTCCGCGGCCACAACGCATTGACGGCGATGCCATCGGCGGCCAGTTCCGGCGCCATGCCCAGGACACAAAAGCTCATGCCCATCTTGGCCAGGGTATAGGCCAGATGCGGGGCAAACCACTTCGTATCCAGGTTCGGTGGCGGCGCCAGCACCAGCACATGCGGATTGCTGGCTTGCTTCAAATACGGCAATGCCGCCTGCGTGCAGGCAAAGGTGCCGCGAACATTGACCTGGTGCATCAGGTCGAAACGCTTCATCGGCGTATCGGCCAGGCCAGCCAGATAGATCGCGCTGGCGTTGTTGACCAGGATGTCGATGGCACCAAAGTGCTCGGCCGCGCGCGCCATCGCGGCAGCGACTTCGGCCTCGTCGCGGACATCGAGCTTCAGAGCCAGCGCTCGCCCGCCGGCAGCTTCGATCTCGCCGGCAGCGTCGTGGATCGTGCCCGGCAGCTTCGGATTGGCCACGCTGGACTTGGCGGCTACGACGATGTTGGCGCCGTCGCGGGCGGCGCGCAACGCGATCGCCCTGCCGATGCCGCGGCTCGCGCCAGTGATGAACAAGGTTTTGCCGGCCAGGTCGGTCATCTAAGTGGATCCCGCAGGTGAATGCCGCAGTATGCCGCGATGCCGGACTCTATTCGACCCGAACCAGTTCGATCAGGTGAATGCTGTCGCGGCCGATCGGCAGGCGCGCACCGCCGCCGTAGCGGCTGATCTGAAGCTCCATGGCATCGTCGGTCGCATCGAGAACGATGCCGCTGTGACGGTTGCCGCCCACCGTGGTGATCCGCACGCGCTGGCCGCGGCGCTCGGCCAGTTCGGTGAACTCGATCGGGCGAAACACCAGCTGCGGCCGCGCTGGTGCCGACTGCGCCGGCTCGGCATCGATGACCGACTGGTCCGCTTCGACCTCGAGTTCGTGGTCCGCGAAACCTGGGTCTTCGGTGCCGCGCAGCGGATCCCAGTCGCCGGCGATGTCATCGTGCTCGCGGGTGTCATCCGGCCCCTGCGCCAACTGGTCATATTCGACCGGCTCACCGGGCAGATCCGGCAACGGACTGAAGTCGACTTCGAGCAGAACACCGGACGCGACCGCCTCGATCGGCACCGGCTCAAGTTCGCCGACCTTGAGGCTCAGGCCCAGCAGTCGCAGCCGATCCTCGGGCGCAAAACGGTGGTACTCGTCGAACGAAACCCCGCGGGCAGGACGCGCGACCAGTTCCAGTTCTCCGCCTTGTTGCAACCACTCGCCATAGGCATTCCAGATTGGCTCGTCCGGCACCATTCCGAGTTCCCCGAGCCAGGCATGCAACTGCTGGCGATGGCGCTCCAGGAATACCGAACCATTGCCATCGCCATTGCTGCAATGGCCATTGCGCTGCGCCAGCAAGCCCTGCTCCTGGTAGCTCAGACTGATCAGATCAATGTGTGCCCCGCCAAGATCGGCCCGCAGCAGGGCGCCGCTGGACGGCACATCCGACAACACGGCCCGGCCGAACAATGCGCCCGGCGGCGCCCGATCCAGGCGCCAATCCAGGTCCAACCGACGCTCCCCGGCGCGGTAGCCGAAATTCAAGTCGAGATCCCAACGCGGATGATTCCAACCCAGCGCTGCGTAGTCCGCGTTTCCCAGACTGCGACCGCCATTGCTGCAGGCGACCCCTTCGAACGGCAAGGTCAGCCCCGCCGGACCGAGTCGCTGTCGCAACTGGGCCAGCAGTTCCGGGCTGACTGTCACACCTTCCAGGCGCAGGCTGAAGTCACGGCCAAGGCCGGGCTCCTGGCCCAACAACCAGGCCAGCAGCCAATGGTGATCTTGCGAACGCAACAGCGCACGCTCGGCACGCACCTCCAGCCCCGGCAACCCAGCGACATGAAAACGTACCTCGCGCATGCCCAGACGCCCGGGTGGGAACGCCTCGATCAGGGAATAGCGAAGTTCCGCGATCGGCGCCACCGCCGCCACCAGGCCATCGAAGTAACGGCGCACAGCCATGCCATAGAGCAGCTGCAGCGCAAACAGCAGCATTCCCAGCAAGATGAGCGACTTGAGTAAGGTTCTGGCCAAGCGATGCAGCCCAAGCGATTCCCCGCGGCCACCGTATGCCGTTTCCGGGTCGGCCGCAAGCCCGGTTCGGCCGATTCCGCACTCGTGCCGGCGCCCTCGGCAACCGTCACAAGCGAGCTGTGCCCATCAATCCGGGGCGATCGGATCCGCCCCGTCGACAACGGTGACGACAGGCGTCAGTGGGCCAGACGGATCTCAGCGACCTGATCGCTGGAAACCACGCTGACCTGGCTGCGTCCAGCAGTCTCGACCTGAAGACGAATCAGCGGACCCTGGGTGCCGAGCAGAATGCCGACATGGCCTCGACCGTCGCGCATCCGGATCAGGATGCGACGGCCGACCAAATCATCCAGTTCCTCGAGTTCGACCAGGTCGGCATCCTCGGCGCTGGCGCGAATCCGCACTGACTCGGCGGCGGCCGCGGCCGAGTCTGCACCAGCACCCTCGGTAAAGAAGCGAGCGGTCACCGGCACCAGCGGCCCCATGTTGTGACTCAGCGACGAGTTCAGCATCTTCAAACGCTGGTCCAGACGATGGCCACCGAAATTCGCCATCGCCACCGGTGCCGAAGGCGCAGCCCGAAACTCCAACTTGCCGCCGTGTTGGGCGAAGTCGCGATAGATGCGGTAGACGGAAGGATCGAGAAAGATGCCTCGCGCCTCCATCTCGGCGGTCACAGCCTCCAGATGACGATCCAGGAAAGCGCGCTCGGTCATCGACAGACGGCGCGCGCAGTACGCGTTGCGCTGATCGAGCATGCCTCGATCCTCGTAGCCCAAGCGCAGCCGCTGCAGATTCGGCGACGACATGGCGGCGCCAGCCAGGCCGCGGCCGGCCAGAGCGCTGAGTTCGACATCGACTTCGAAGCGGGCCAGGGGATCCTGATCGTAGACAAGCTGAAGCTGCACGGTGTTTCGCAGGCGGTCGCTACGTACGCTCAGCTCCAAGTCGGTATGAGCCTGCAGCCAACCCAGCTCGGCATAGTCGGAACCGACGAAGCGCCCGCGACCATTGCAGCCCAGGGCTTCGAACGGCAGCAGATAGCCCAGACGGGCCGTTCGCTCGCGCAGATCGCGCTCGAGACCGGCGGCCAGGCGCAGGCGCTGGACCCGCAGGTCCATCCGCTCGGGCCAGGTCTCGACCCCCGACCACAACAATTGAATCAGGGTGAGGGGATCGCCGGCGCTCAGTTCGATTCGTTCCGCCGCAGCTTGCTCGGATACGCCAAGCCGTGGCCGCAGCTGCACGTCGCGGATGCCGGCACGGCCATTCAGCCATGCGTAGCTGCTGCCGTAGTCCAAGCTCGCGACCGGCTCCAGGTGCCGCGCCAGGCCGGCGAACCAACGCGAAGCGCTGTACCAGAGCACGAGCTGGACCAGAGCCAGCAGGACAAGTAGAACGACGCCGAGCTTCAACGCGACGCGCATGGCCGATTTCCCCTGTTACTTCCACCCGACACCGTAAGCAGACCGGGCGTTCAGTGCAAGTCGTGGCGATCTCGGTCCGCCACGATCAGCGCCTGGACAGCAACGGCAGCCACTGGGTCAATCGATCCAGGCGTTCGTTCGCCGATTCCAGTTGCAACAGGCATTGCTGCTGCGCCGGCTGCAACGGCAGCAGTTCCGCCAGTCGCCAGCCGACCCAGCCGGCGTCGTCCAGCAGACCGGCATCGTCCGGCAATTCGCCGAACTGTTCCAGCAACCGCTGCAACAAGGTCGCCAGCAGCCCATGTTCGGCGGCGACCGGCTGCCCGGTTTCGACCGCAAGCCAGCGCACTTCGGCCAGGATCAGGCCATCGTCACGAACGGCGCCACGTTCGACATGAAAACGCCGGCCGCCGCGGGCATCGATTCCGAGCAGGCCGTCGTCGCGGGTATAGAAGTCGACGATGCCGGCACAGGTGCCGATCGCCGCCGGCAGCGCTCGACCGCCGGCCTCGTCACCGTCAAGCAGCAGACAGACACCAAAGCCGCTGCCATCCCGGGCACAGTCTCGGACCATGTCCAGGTAGCGGCGCTCGAAGATGCGCAGGCGCAGCAAGCCGCCCGGAAACAGCGGCGAGCGCAATGGGAACAGCGGCAGACGCCCGGCGCTGTCGGTCATCGATCCGGATCCAGGCGCAACGAGGTGGTTGGCAACGAGGCCGATTTCACGCAACCAGTGTCGCCCAGTGTCGACACCGATACAAATGCCGACAACGTATCCGAGCTCATCCCGAGCTCATGTCGAATGCGTCGCGATATGCGGGCGACTTTTTGCGTTCAGTCAGTGGCACCGAGCGCAGCGACATATCGGCGCTGCACGCCGTCGAATCCGCCATTGGACATGAACACGACACAGTCGCCGGCATGGACTTCCTCGGCCAGGGCCGCGAGCAAGGCATCGACGTCAGCGACCAGACGCCCGCGTCCGCCCAGCCCCGACAGCACCAGGTCGACGCGCCAGGGCAGATTCGGTCGCGCCAGGAACACGACCCGATCGGCCTGGCTCAGCGCCGGCGCCAGATCGGCGACATGGGCACCCATGCGCATCGAGTTGCTGCGTGGTTCCAGGGCGACGACGATCCGGCCCTTGCCGGCACGGGCGCGCAGGCCTTCGAGAGTGGTTCGGATCGCGGTCGGATGGTGCGCGAAATCGTCGTAGACCTCGATGCCGGCCGTCACCGCCAACCGCTCCAGGCGCCGCTTCGGCGCTCGGAAACTTGGCAGCGCCGCCAGTGCCCGCGCTGGGTCGACGCCGAACGCAACTGCGGCAGCGACCGCGGCGAGTGCGTTCAATACGTTGTGGCGACCGAGCAGAGGCCAGTGCACCGACACCGGTTGCCGGCCGGCGGCGAAGACGCGAAACGCCGAGCCGTCGGCGTTCAGAAGTTCGGCCCGCCAATCGGCCTCGACCAGGCCGAAGGTCTCCACCGGGGTCCAGCAACCCATTGCCAGCACCCGCGTCAATGCCGGCTCGCCGGCATTAACCAGGATCCGGCCGGAGCCGGGAACGCAGCGCACCAGGTGATGGAACTGGCGCTCGATCGCGGCCAGATCCGGGTAGATGTCGGCGTGGTCGAACTCCAGGTTGTTCAACACCGCGATCGTCGGCCGGTAGTGCACGAACTTCGCCCGCTTGTCGAAGAACGCGGTGTCGTATTCGTCCGCCTCGACGACGAACGGCGACCCCGGGTCGCCCAGTCGCGCCGAGACGGCAAAGTTTTCCGGAACACCGCCGATCAGGAAGCCGGGGCGATGGCCTGCGTGCTCGAGAATCCAGGCCAGCAGGCTTGCCGTCGTGGTCTTGCCATGAGTGCCGGCCACGGCCAGCACCGGTCGGCCGCGCAGCACACGCTCGCCGAGCCACTGGGCCCCCGAACCATAGTCCCGGCCGGACGTCAGCACGTGCTCGACGGCGGCATTGCCACGACTCAGGGCATTGCCGATCAGGACCAGATCGGTGTCGGCAGCGATGTGTTCAGGGCGATAGCCTTCATGCAGGCAAACGCCGAGTTCCGCCAACTGGTCGCTCATCGGCGGGTAGACGCCGGCATCGCTGCCCTCGACCCGATCGCCGAGTTCGCGAGCAAGCGCAGCAACACCGGCCATGAAGGTGCCACCGATGCCGAGGATATGCAGGTTCATCGCGGTTGCCGGCGGGCTCATTCGGCGGGCCGCGGAAACATGCTCACCATCAGCACCGATTCGACCATCATCAGGGCGACCGCGACCAGAACACCGATCGGGAGCAATACGTTCAGTGCATGCCGCCAGACGTGACCGAACACCAGTACCAGCCAGGCCAGACCCAGCAAGGCCAGCCAGCCGTACAACGGCGCCAGCGGCTGCGGTGTCTGGGGGTCGACGTTGCCGGCGAGCACGATCAGCGGGAACAGCAACAGCGTGAACACCAGTTCGACCGAGACCAGGGCCAGCAAGGTCTGCCAGTAACGCGCGTGCAGTTCGCGCAGACGCAAGACGACCCAGACCGAGGCGAACGCGAACACGCCCTTGGCCAGCAGAGCCGGCAGCATGTCCTGCTCGGCCTGTGCGATCTGAACCCGGAGCAGGACCACACCGAGCTGGATCAGCAGCACCGTGATCGCTAGCGGCGGCGAATGCGGAAAATCCTGCGGTCCGCTGCGAAAGCGGCACAGATCGATGACCAGGGAAATCAATCGGACGAGCATGAGGACGCTATGTCAGTAAGGCACCGGCTCGACCCGGCAACGGCCGGACCCGGCCGGGGTCGGGACCGGTGCCGATCGCGGCGGTGGTTCAGGCCGCCGACGCGGATTCGGACAGCGCGCCGCGCAGCCGCTGCTGCACGTCTTCGACACTGCCGGTGCCGTCCAGGCACTTGAGCTGTCCGCGTTCGCGATAGAACTCGGCGACCGGCGCCGTCTGCTCCTCGTAGACCCGCAGGCGTGCGCGCACCGTTTCCGGGTCATCGTCCTTGCGGCCCTCCTCGGCAGCCCGGCCGGCCAGGCGTTCGACGATCCGCTCGTGCGGCACCTCCAGCAGCAGGGTGTGATCCAGCGGTTTGCCGATTCGCGCCAACAACGCATCCAGGGCATTGGCCTGGACCAGGTTGCGCGGATAGCCGTCCAGAATGAAGCCGTTGCGGGCATCCTCCTGGGCGAAGCGGTCCTCCAGCAGATCCAGCATCAGGTCGTCGGAGACCAGTTGCCCGGCGTCCATCACCGCCTTGACCTTCTGGCCAAGCGGACTGCCGGCCTTGACCGCGGCGCGCAGCAGATCGCCGGTGGAAATATGCGGGATTCCGAGCTGCTGCTTCAGGACAGCGGCCTGGGTGCCCTTGCCGGAACCCGGGGGGCCGAACAGTACGATGCGCATGGGCGCCGATCTCACTATGTATGGGTGCGCCGCCAGCGGGCGCGTAGAATGAACACAACCGCGGCCAAGCTAGCGCCGCCCACCAAGCCAAGTCAATTCCCACATGAGCAAAGGCAATCTGCTGTACGCACAATCGGGCGGTGTGACCGCCGTCATCAATGCCACCGCCGGCGCCGTGATCGAGGCTGCTCGCAAGCAGCGGCGGCGGATCGGCACGGTGTTCGCGGCCCGCAACGGCATCCTCGGCGCCCTGCGTGAGGAGCTCTACGACCTCGGCCGCGAGGATATCGCACAGATCAAGGCGCTGGCGCACACGCCGGGCGGCGCCTTCGGCTCCTGCCGTTACAAGCTGCCAAAGCTGGACGCCGATCGGGCGCCGTACGAGCGCCTGATCGAGGTGTTTCGCGCCCATGAGATCCGCTGGTTTCTGTACAACGGCGGCGGCGACTCCGCCGACACCGCGCTCAAACTCAGTCAGATCGGCGCCGAACTGGACTACCCATTGACCTGCGTTGCGGTACCGAAGACGGTCGACAACGATCTGCCGGTCACCGACTGTTCGCCCGGCTTCGGCTCAGCCGCCAAGTACACCGCCGTGTCGGTGCAGGAGGCCAGTCTGGATGTCGCGTCGATGGCCTCGACCTCGACCAAGGTATTCGTCTACGAGGCCATGGGCCGGCACGCCGGCTGGCTTGCCGCTGCCGCCGGCCTGGCCGGGCACAAGCCCAGTGACGCGCCGCACATCATCCTGCTGCCGGAGCTGCCGTTTGATCAGAAGCGCTTCCTGGCCGCGGTCAAGGCCACGGTCGAGAAAGTCGGCTGGTGCACGGTCGTCGTGTCCGAGGGCGTGCGCAGCGCCGACGGCACGTTCCTGGCCGAAGCCGGCAGCCGCGATGCCTTCGGCCACGCCCAGCTCGGCGGCGCCGCGCCGATGCTCGCACGCCTGGTCACCGACCAGCTCGGCTACAAGCACCACTGGGCCGTGCCCGACTACCTGCAACGCTCGGCGCGCCATGTCGCTTCGGCGACCGACCTGGCCCAGGCCCAGGCCGTCGGCAAGGCCGCGGTCGAGTACGCCCTGGCCGGTCGCAACGCGGTGATGCCGGCAATCAAGCGCCTGTCGTCGAAACCCTATCGCTGGGAGATCGTGCCGGCCGCGCTCGAGCAGATCGCCAACCAGGAGAAGATGCTGCCGAAGAACTTCATCCGCAAGGACGGCTTCGGCATCACCACAGCCGCCCGCCGCTACCTGGCGCCGCTGATCGAAGGCGAGGCCGCAACCCCGTGGCGCGACGGCCTGCCGGTGGTCGCCGAGCTCAAGCTCAAGCTGACCCGCAAGAAGCTGAAATCCTGGCGTGGTTGAACCTTCGCGTAGCTATTGTCAGGCGGTCCGCCAAGTGCTGATGGATCAGCCGTCGAAGTTGCCCAGGAACACCGAGTCGACCACGGCGCCGTATTCGTAGGCGCCAAAATCGTACGGCGTCGGCGTACCTGGCGGATCGGCCGGCCGGGTGCCGCCAAGCAGGTCCACTGACGGCACCTGGACACCACCACCCGGACTCCAGCGATTGATCGCTTGCGACCAGGGCTGTGGCCGGAAGTCACCTTGTCCGGGATTGATGAAGGACGGATCCTGCGTGTTCTGGATATTGCGCGGAAACAGGTTGTCCAGGCCATGGTCGCCGTTGACCAGCAGGTTGCGCAGATTGACCAGGACCGGAGAGCTGACCGAATGAAACTGCTTGCCCGGCTGGAACACGATGCTGTTGTGCACGGTCAGCGACGCGCCTGGCAGAGCCGACGCAAACACATGGTCGAGACCGAGGAAATTGTTGGCGATCGTGCTGTTCTGAATCTGGATCTCATTGCCGATCCCGCCGATCAAATTGGCGTTGGCAAGTGAATTGCCGGCCAGCACACTGTTGTCGATGTAGATGCGGCCGGTGCCGCCGATCAGATTGCCATCCGGACTGTAGTTGTCGAGCATCAGCCCGCGGTGCATGCTGAAAGCGGCGTGGCCGCTGCCGCCACCGGAACTGACCCAGACCGTGGTCAAGGCGCTGCTGTTGTTGTCGATACGATTGCAGCGCAGGCTGGCCGGACAGCGTGGCGCCACCATCCCGACTGTGCTCGGCATCAGGGTCAGGCTGGCTGTCGTATGGTGCCCGGTGTTGTAGGCATCGATGTGGATGATGTTCTGGCTGCCTTGGTTGTCCTCGATGATTACGTCGTAGAGGGTGCCACCGACATGGATAGTGCCGGTGCCATTGCCCGCCTGCATCGACACCGCCGCGCCGGTGGCGGCGCCGTTGTTGGCGATCCGAAGCGGTTGCGAGCCGTTGCGGTTCATCATGGTCAGGTTGTACCAGCCCGGTCCGGTGCCGATGAAGGCGATGGCGCCGCCGCTGCCCTGGGTGGCCAGATTGGAGTCCATGAACTCGCCCAGGACCGGTGGCAGGCTGTGGATGAACACCGTGCTGTTGTTGGCGTAGATGGCACCGCCACCCAAGACTGGATGGGCACCATGAGCCCAGTTGGCAAGAAACTGGTTTGGACTGTCGCCGGTGATCCGGACGTGGGCGTTGACCGCATAGATGCCGCCACCGATCGACTGCGCCACGTTGCTGGTAAAGGCGACCCCCAACAGGTTCACCTCCTTTAGCGGCCCGCTGGCACCGACGACAGCCAGGCCACCGCCGGCATTTGCCCGGTTGTTGTACAGCTGCACGCGCTGCAAGGTCAGGGGCGCGGCGCCGGATGAGTAAACGCCGCCGCCGGCCGAGGCATCTCCGGCCGTGATGCTGAGATCGGACAGGGTCAGTCGACCACTGCCGTGATGACTGAGCACCGAACCGCCCGGCGTGCCCTGGGCGCTCAGAATCGTGGTCCCGGCATTGGCCACCGGCGTGCTGCAACTCAGGTAGCCACCCTCGATGGCCAGCTGATCGCTGTCGTTGATCAGCAGAAGCTGGCCGATGTAGGTGCCGGCCGAAACACGGATGATGTCCAGCCCGGGCGCCGCAGCGGCAGCATTGATCGCGGCCTGCAGGGATGGCTGATCACAGCCGGGCTCCCCGGGCTGACCGACCCTGATGATGGCCGCCTGCAGGGTGGAGCAAGCCGCCAGCAGCACGCCGGCAAGTAGCCAAGGTGTGCGGCGCACCGGGGCCCGGTCGAAGCCGGACTGCACGGGGACGATGCTCATTGCGGAGGCTCCTGCGCGACATGCCGGTTCGGCATTTCGGAAAACGCCGCCTGCCGCGTGTTTGCGACATCGATCGGGAAGTCCACGGGCGACCAAGACAGCTGGCCCGCGCCCAGGTACTGTCAGCCGGACAGGTCGGAGTCGAAGGTGCCGTTGACGATCAGGTTCCGCGCTGCGGCCAGCGTCGGCAGCAGCGTCCATGCCAGCGCACCGAATGCGAGGCAACGGACACGTCCGTTGCGGTCTCTGGCCTGCATATCAAGAGCCCTCGAAGCCGTCGGCGAAGATCAGGTCGTTGCTTTCGACCTCCAGGGTGATGCCGTCAAACCAGCCGGTCACGGCCGGTGGAAAAGTGACGCCATTGTCGATCACCACCAGGAACACGGTGAGCGAACTGGTATGCGTCCAGTCGGCATCGGAGACGACGATCTCGGCCGGACTCGCCGGCTGCACCCAGCTGGTGCTGGTGGTCAGGAAATGGTCGCCGGACGCGACCGGGGCGCCGGCATTGCAAACTTCGCCGCCGCTATGGCGCAGCTGCCAGTGCAGCAGCACGCTGTCGCGCGTGCCGATGGTTCCCGCCGAGCGGCCGAAGCCGTTGAGCAGGTATCGGCCCGGACCGGGCAGGTGGATGCACTGGCTGCGCGCGGTGACCCGCGGCTGGGCG
>CAZFUH010000064.1:0-14615 GCA_964522235.1 uncultured Rhodanobacteraceae bacterium | reverse complement strand
CCGCGTCAGGCGGCTTTGCAGCCCGGACGGCTTCTGCCGCGCAGGCTCCTAGCCCTGTTGCCATTCGGCGCACCGCACTACGGCCGCAGATTGCGCAGCCCGATCAACAAATAGGCCAGCGCCTTGCCGAACCGGTGCCGGCAGCAGACGATATGGACATGCGGCCACGGCCGGCGGGCGATGCCGGCGCCGTTGTGAATCAAAGTGAAGTTCTGGCTGCCGCCGGCATGGGTCAGTGCCAATTGCTCGGCGCAGGCCCGCGCCTGCGCCAGCAACTCACCTGGCTCGGTATCCTCGGGGCCGGCGACCAGGACGAAGTGCTGCACCGGAAAGCGGCGGCGATGGATCAGGCGCATAGTTCGGCGGCCAGATTGTCGCGCGCCTGGCGCTCGAACCGCGCCCGCGCCTCGTCGCTGCGAAAGATTGCCGGCCGATCCAGCATCGAGCGCAGAAAGCGCCGCCGGCCGCTGCGATAGAGCAGGGCAGGCAGCGCCGGGTATTCACCACGAATCTGCTCGGCATAGCGCCGATAACGTGCCGGTTCGGCACCGAGTATGGCCAGATCGGCATCGAGCAACGGCGCCAGCGCCGGATCGTCGCTGGCGTGCCCGGCCGTGGCCAGAATCGCGGCGCAGACGAAGTCGATGTCGGTCTTGACCATGCCGAGGTCGGCAAGCCGCTGTCGGGCCAGCGCAGCGCTGCGTACCTCGTTGTCCCGCGCCGCCGGGCGATAGACCGCGTCATGGAACCAGGCGGCCAGATGCAGGCGATCGTCGGCGCGCAAGCAATCCAGCGTGTCGAGTACCGCGCACAAATGCTCGGCCGTGTGAAACACCCGTTGCGGTTCCCGGTAACGCTCGATCAACTCGCGACCGAGTGCGGCGGAGCGCGCAAGTCCTAGGCGCCCGCTCAGGGCCAGCCAGCGCTGCTGCAATCGATCGCTGTCGTTCATCATAAATTGGTTGTTTGACCAGTAAACGAAGTGTACGCCGGCAACGTTCCGATGGCAAGATAGATTGGTCGATTAACCAGGGAAAGACGATGGGTCGGAAACCGAACACCCAGCAGCGCCGGTCGCAGATCGTCGAGGCGATGCGCGCCGAACTGGCCGAGGTGGGCTACGAACGCGCCAGCATCAAGTCGATCGCCGAACGCGCCGGCCTCGGTGCGGGCCTGATCCACTATCACTTCGCGAGCAAGCAGGACATCCTGCATGCCCTGGTCGACAACCTGATCGAAGCCGCCGATCGACGCAGCGACGAAGTCGTAGCCGAGGTCGCCGGCTCGGAACAGCAGGTCGCCGCCTGGATCTCATCACGCGTCGGCCTGGGCCGCAGCCACGATGCCGAGCAAGTGCGGGCGTGGGTCGCCGTGATCGCCGAGGCCATGGGTCAGCCCGGCGTGCGCAGCCGACTGGCGAAATGGCTGGCACGCGACCACCAATGGCTGACCAGCCAGTTCCAACGATCCGGCGCCGGCGAATCCGCATCCGCACGCGCTGCTCTGTTGCAGGCCGCCATCCTCGGCAGCTTCTCCCTGCGCGCCCTGCACGTCCCCGGCCTGCCGCGCGGCTTCGCCGAACCCGAGCTGCTGCGCTGGCTCGAAATTGGCTGACCGCTCGGCAGCAATCACCGCCCGTCGCCTCGATCCCCAAGCTGCCGCACCGGTCTGGTCCGCATCCGCCGAACTTGAGCGGGTGCGCTCCTCGCCGGGGCCGCTCGCGGCTGCCTGGCGAGTCTGGCGCTTTTACCGCTAGTCGATGCACTCGCAGCCGTACCCGACTGCCGATTGCGAACGCTTGAGCGCCGCTTTGTGGGCGCACCGGACGTCGGCGTGTGGAACTCCGACCTTGCAGGGTCTCGCTAGCGCGCCGGCCGCAGCCATTTCGCGTCCATTCTCGTCAGCGGTCGCAGTGTCCATGTCGTTTCGCGCTCGAAACTACGAGGTTGCCTGTTACCACGGGAATTCGCCCGTCCATGGAGTTCCAGACAACGCAGCAACCGCCTCCGACGCCGAGCTGCTGTCGTTCCTTCGCTCCGAGCAGGTTGGACGCTGTTCGAGTTGGCGGACATCGCTTGATCGGGACGTTGCCGTACCGACGAAAACAATGGCCTTCCTTCCAACTGGTCGCGGCGGTTGGGACGCCCGTCCGCCACCGAAAACAAAAGGAATATCTAATGAAAAACACAATAATTTCTATACTATGCGCTTGCAGTCTTTTGCTGTCAACAGTTCAGGCGCAGGATGAAATGAAGCCACGACAACTGCACAGTAAACAGCAGTTTCAGAACATGTCATACGATGGTGATTACCTGCGGGTTGTGATGAAGTTTCACGATGGCAGCGGGGTCCGCTCCAATGAACGGGGTGAACTGATGATCAAGCCTGAATTGCAGGATCCGCTGACTTTGCGTCAGCGGGGAATCAGCGCCAGTCAGGTGAGAAAAGATGTGGTAGAGATCAATCGGTATTTGCAGCAAAGACGCCTGAGCAGCAGCCAACTGATTGAAGGCCGGGAAAGTAGATTTGCTGCTGAACAGACACAGGCTGAACAATACTGGCAACAGGAGATGGCTGAACTGCCCAGTTATCAACAGGTGTTGTTGAAAGACGGTGGGCAGAATCCACAGTTACCGATTTGGGTCAGAACACTGAACACCTTTCCATCCTTTGAAATTGTCTATGCCGAACCAGTGGCCTATCCCGGGTTCAATGACGTGCTGTCCACCCCACCTGTACCTTGGGCTTCATGTAATGAAGTGCCAATTGATCCGGCGGCCGGTGACCTGTCTGATCTGCAGGGATATTTGGGTGCCCCGCCTGTTGGCATGAATGCCGATCTGTTGCACCAGCTGTCGGGTGGACAAGGCAGCGGCATTCGCGTGATCGATGTGGAGGGAGGCTATCATCCCCACAGCGATCACAAACCCCTGTTTCAGCTGGTGGGTCATACCAACAGCAACTACACCCATCACGGTAACGCGGTGATTGGAATCATTGGCGCTTTGCACAACGGCATAGGACTTGATGGCATGGCGCCGGAGGCCAGTATTGGCTTTCGTTCCATTTACAACGAAAATTTGTTCGATGATTGGGCAGCTGCCAACACCAGCAGCGCCAACGTGGCTCATCATTTGTATTGGGCTGGCCAGCACTCCATGGAAGGGGTGGTGTTGATTGAATTACAGCGGCCATCCGCCCAGGATCCCGATTGTGTTTGTGCCAACGCCGATTATGGCTGTATTGCCACACCGGTTGAATACTGGCCCGCAGAATTTGATGTCATTCAACAAGCCTCAGGCAATGGGGTGGTGTATGTTGAAGCGGCGGGCAATGGTTCCAGAAATTTGGACAGCACTATTTTTAATACCTGCGGGGGCCCTTGCTTTGATCGCAACTTCAGGGATTCTGGTGCCATCTTGGTATCAGGTAGTCTGCCTGATGGGGTCACGGCACAATGTGCAGTAGCCGGTCGTCCCAATTACGGCACCCGGGTCGATGTACACAGCTGGTCTGAAGGTATTCCCAACACCACCAACATCGGCTTACACCTGTACGATGGCGCTGGTCATTGTAATGATTATAGTGACGACTTTGGCGGTACATCAGGCGCGTCGGCGATAATAGCTGGCGCGGTGACCAGTCTGCAGGGGGCTTATCTGGCTGAAACCGGAAACCGGCTCACTCCTGAACAGATGCGGGAAGCGCTGAATGCCACCGGGACACCCCAGACCCCCTTGAATGTCAGCGGTCATGACATCCTGATAGGTCCTCACCCGGACCTGGTTGAAGCGCTGCAATATGCCCTGGAGCAATTCTGATGAAGGCTTTGCACCTTTTAATGTTGATGCTGTTGTCCCCCGTCGTCTGCGGACAACAGCTGGCTGAGCGCAGCCATCTGAGTAAAGAAATAGCCATTCGGCTGGCTGATTCAAAGCAAATTCATGACCGCCTGGTGATTCGTTTTTCTGACCCCCTCGAGGTGCGGGTGGTTAATGGCCAGTTGCAGGCCACTGGTGCAGCGGACCAAGTTGCCATCCAACAGCTGCGGCAAATGAACCGCTGGTTGGCGCTCAAGGCGTACCGGGCTGAACCGTTGTTCAGCTTGCCGGAGGCGCAACTGGAACGTTTCCGGCAGCAGGCCGTAGTGCGTTCCGGACGTCATCACGCAGATTTGCGGTCATTCATCAGTCTATCCATTCCTTCGAGGCCTGGCTTCGATTTCATTCATGACCTGGCCTACTTGAACCAGTTTTCCTGGGTGGTGGTGGCCTACCTTGAGGCTCCGGTGTATCAGGCCATTGATTTTGATCCACCATTTGACGACACCATCGCCCCACCAGGCATTACTCCTTTGTTGGTGGGTCATCAGAAATACTTCTATCCGGCCCCCGAAGGGGTGGGTCTGTTCAGTGTCTGGGCCAATCCGGGCGGCAAAGGGTTGGGCACCAAAGTGATGGTTTATGACCAAAATTACCGGGCTTCGCATGAGGATTTGCCCAACTTGTTTTTCACCACCGGTGGTAACCCGGTGGATGAGCAACATGGCACAGCGGTGCTGGGAATTGTTGGTGCAAAACACAACGGGTTGGGTCTGAAAGGCGGCGTCTATGAGGCGCAAATCGGTTTTCAAAAAGCCGCCACTGCCATGGGCTCACATGCCAACAACCTGCTCAATGGGGCAGCACAACTGGATCGCGGTGATGTGTTGGTGACTGTATTGGGCCGCAAGGTCAATGCGCTGGGATTTGCCTGTGACTGCAATCCCTCCCAGGCCAATAGCGTGCCCATCGAGTTTTATCCGGCTGAATATCAAGCCATTGAACAGATTGTTGCCTCCGGCATTTCGGTGGTGGAAACGGCTGGCAATGGTTGTGTGGATTTTGATGATCCGGTGTTTCAGGGCATGTTCAACACCAGCCTGCAGGATTCGGGTGCAATCTGGGCGGGTGCCAGTCTGGCTGATCAACGCACACCGACCTGTTTTTCCAATTCAGGCAGCCGGGTGAACCTGCATGCCTGGGGTGAATCGGTGGCAGCCCTGTTGTTTCTGAGGGATAATGAGGCTCCGATTTTTGATGCTGGTCCTGATCGCCGTTATGGTCCTAATTTCGGTGGTACCTCATCGGCTGCGCCGATCATCGCTTCCTGCGTGGCCAGTGTGCAAGGCCAAGCCATGTCCACGGCTCTGGGGCCATTGAGTCCGTCGGAAGTGCGTGACTTGCTGATCGAAACCGGTCAGCTGCAGACCGGAGAACTGAACCGACCCATCGGGCCGATGCCTGATATGGAAAATATTCAGTTCTGAACCATACTGAGAAATTTGTTGTGAAAAACGGTGCCAGGGACAAATGGCACTTGCTTAAGCTCCGGTATCACCAACCTTTGGGCGTGCTGCGCGTCGAGCGGCGCGATGCCGCGCAGGGCGCAGTATTGCGTGCATGGTTGGGTCAGCGAGTGATTCCGGAGTTCGCCGGACGAATCCTTCCGGTGGATCAGGCCGTGGCGCTGCGTTGTGCGCAACTGCACGTCCCGGACCCGCGCCCAATGCATGATGCGTTGATCGCCGCCACCGCACTGGTGCACGGGCTGACCGTTGTCACCCGCAACATCACCGATTTCGCGCCCCTGGGCGTCGCGTTGCTGGATCCGTGGCAGGATCAGAACGGGCAAGCCGGTTTCGAGTAGGCTTGGACTCCGGGGCTCCGTCGCCTGACCCCGTCTCGCGCTAATTCATGAACACATAAAACCAGCCATCTTTAAAATTATTGTCATGTTATCCGGTCTGCACGGCAGTTGCGTGTTCTAGTGTAGCGCGTCGGAAGTTTGGTGCCTTTATCGCGCCGTGGATTCGGTCCCGAGACAAGGCGCGAGGAGGAGTCATAGCAGCGCTATGGCGACGACGAGCAACGCCGGATCGGGGCCGAAGACCAACCGAGAAGGGTGCGAAACTTCCGGCGCACCGCACTAGCGTTTCCCCGTTACCAGGAGGTGTTCGGTGAATCCTATGAGGAATGCGGCAAGTGCGATACTCTCGGAGTGCGTTTTCGCCGCACTACCTTGAGACGGGCGAGATCGCCATCCGACCCGGTCCTGCAAGAAGCCTTGTTGCGGACTTTGCCAAGATCCTCGCCATGACCTCAGGCCCGGGGATCAAAGGAGGCTGGTTATGGGAGTTGTGAATGCGCCGACCGTGACTGCGCAAATGCTGATCCGCAGACCGGTCGCGGAGGTCTTCGAAGCCTTCATCGATCCTCAGATTACGACCAAATTCTGGTTCACCAGGAGTAGTGGCAGACTGGAGCCGGGCAAGAGAATTCGCTGGGATTGGGAAATGTTCGGGGTAGGCTGCGAAGTCGACGTAAAGGCAATCGAACAGGACCGGCGAATACTCATGGAATGGGATGACCCGCCGTGTCCAGTGGAATGGCAGTTCGAGTCGCGTGGAGACCAGGCAACCCTGGTGAGAATTTCGAAACGGGGCTTTCGTGGGAGCGACGATGACGTAGTGGCTCAAGCAATCGACTCGAAGGGCGGATTTACAATGGTGCTGGCTGGACTGAAGGCATGGTTGGAGCACGGCATAGAGTTGAACCTGGTGCCGGACCAGTTCCCGGACGGCTGCCCTCGGTGATCCAAGGGCATATCGAAACAATGCAGCCGACGCCCGCGTATGGCGCGGCTGATGGTTGGCGTCAGGCTGCATGAACTTACGCCCCGCGTTGCCTGCAGACGCCGCTCGAATCGCCGAGTTGGTTCGGGCGCCTGCATGGCATCGCCTTCGTTCCGATGAGCTGGGATGGCTTGTCAGATGCGGGTTGATCCCCGGGGATGGCGCCACGGCAAATGGCGCCGCTGCGGCAATGCCCCGCCCCTGTCTTCCGCTGGCGGAAGAGGGGGCGGGGAGAGGGCAGCCGCACGTCGAGATCAGTCGTCCGCGTCCGCCACGAGCGCGTTCAACAGCTCGAAGGAGTCGGCGAAGATCACGTCGTCGAACAGCGGCATCTCGATCGCGCCAGCGTCATAGGCGCCGGTACCGTTGGGTATGCCGGGTTGGTCCACCGGGCGAGTCGTCCCGAACAGATCCCTGGAGCCGGCGTCTTCAAGCACGCCGCAGCGATCGATCGCCGGGGAATCTTCCTGCAGGCGGAAGTCCGGATTGGCTGCCGTGGTCGAGACGTAGCGGGGGTCGGCATCGACCGCGAACAGCACTGTCGAGTTCTCGTGTCCGAGCACGCAGCGTCCGGTGATGCCGGCGCCGACGAGCAGGCGCAGCAGCTGCTGGCCGTCGTTCCAGAGCAGGCTGTTGCGCAGGATCACCTGGCTGCTGTTGCCGTTGGCGCGGATGCTGGACACGGCGCGGTCGATGAACGGGAACACTGCGCTGGCCCGGAAGTTCTGCGCCATCGTGACATGACGCAGGGTCAGGTCGGCGCTGCTGGTTGCCTCGATAGTCGAGGTGCCGTTGCCGGGACCGTAGAGCATGTTGTAGGCAACCAGGGTATTGTCGAGCTCCACCAGGGTCGTGCTGCCGCTGGCGTGGAGCGCCGACCCGTTTGCCGCCCAGTTGTCGAATAGCTGCGCCTGGTAGAGGGTCACCAGGGCGCCTGCCTGGGCATAGATCGCCCCGCCGATCAGCGAGGTATTTGCGCCGGATATACCGCGGGTGCCGAAGATGCCCTGACAGTCGGCGCCGGCACAGGAGTGGCCGCTGGCGGTCCCGAATACAAATGCACTGGCAGGGTCCTGTACGGCAATACTGCCGCCACGATCATCGGCGAGGTTGTCCTCGAATCGGACCCGCTGCGCTAGCATGACGCTGCCGTCCTGTAGGAACACGGCGCCGCCACGCATTTGCGCACGGTTGCCGGTAGCGCGACCGGCGAAAGTGCTGGACGACCCAGGCGGAACCCAGAACACGACGCTGCCAGTCGTGGCGAACAGTCCGCCGCCGTGGCGGCCTGCGCTGTTTTCGAACAGGGTCACGAATCCGTTGCCGCCACTGGTTCCCGAGACGAAGTCCGGGTTCGGGGTGATCAGGACGGTGCAGTTCGAGGCGAAGATTCCGCCGCCGTCGTTGGTCGAGGAATTGATCCGCAGTCGCGCGTCGCGAATCCTGATCTCACCACCGCTCCTGCACGAGATCCCGCCACCTTCTCCGGGCAGGACACCACCTGAGATCGCTCGATTTCCAGCGACTCCACCGGCTTCACCGACGATGGTGCCATCGTCGAGCAGCAGGCTTGCACTGCTGCCGGTGATCGCGATGCCACCACCGATCCAGCTCTCATTGTCCGAGATGCGGCTGTTGCGCACCTCCACCGTGCTCAGGCCGTCGATGCGAACGCCGCCGCCGCGCTCGGTGATCTCGTCGCTGGAGCCGCCGCCGCGGACCAGGACGTTGCGCAGAATCACCGTGCGCGCCGTGCCGGCGGCGTTGACGAAGAGGACGCTGTCGCCGCCATTGCCGCTAATCGTGGTGCGCGCGTCCGGGTTGGGACGATCAAGTCCACAGCCGGGATAGCCGCCACTGAGCTCGATGTTTCTGTTCGTGATGGTCAGCGCCTGGTTGTTGTGCGCCACGTTGTTGGAGATGCGGATGACGGTGTTGCCTGCTGCCGGCGCCGCGTTGATCGCGGCCTGGATGGTGTTGTGGCTGCAGCTTCCGGTGTTGCCGACGGTGAAGACGGTTGGGGGAAGGACGACGCCGGCGGGCGCGGAAGCGGACGCCAGCAACAGCACCATCGCCAGGCCGGTCGCAAAGGACTTCGAGCCAGCTGCGGTGGCGGCTCCCGCTGTCACTGGACGGACGTTTCTTGTTTCGCGGCCACCGCGCAGTTCAGCGGCGATCAGTGCGATCCAGATGCGAGCGTTCATGTTCGATGTGTCTCCGTACGCCGGGAAACGATCCGGCTTCATCAACACCCTCGGAAAGGACAGCGAGAAACGACACGGCCCCCGCGCCGGTGTACCAGGGGGGCTTCATCGCCGTGTCCCTGCTTCAAGGCCCTCTGCGCGCTGTCGGACAGCGCCCACTTGCTGTTCGAACGGGTCGTTGCCGTCCTCAGTCGTCAGCTCGAACCCGCCTGCGTCGATCAGTTCGTGGTCAGCGGTCGGCATCGAGCGCATCCAGCGCCCGCCGCAGCCGCCGGGTTTCGTACAGCGCCTCGATGGCTTCGGGCTGCGGCGGCAGGGCGGGGCGCGGCTGCAGCACCAGCGCGTCGGTCACGAGCGCATAGGGGTGACCGTCGCCGAACACGGCGCGGCGCAGTGCCTGCGAACGCAGCAGTGCCTGCTGCGCCTGCTCCGGCAGTCCGGTGTAATGCAGCAGCAGCGCCTGACCGAGATCGACCTCGGCGATGCGGGCATGTCCGTCCGGGTTGATCCGGTTCAACATCTGGTGGGCAATGTCGAAGTGCTTGGCGGCGGCGCTGGTGTCGCGCAGCGCCAGATCGATCCAGGCGATCTCCAGATGGGCATAGGCGACGTACTGCCGGGTGCCGCCGATCGGTGACAGCGCCGAGATCACCGATTGCAGATCCGCGCGGGCCTGTTCGAGATCGCCGCCAAGTGCCCGTACGATCGCCAATCGATAAAGCGTGACCACGGTCCCGCCGTGATCGGGTCCGCGCGCCGCGAGATAGATCTCGTAGGCCCCCTGGACACGCTGTTGTGCCTGGTCGAGGCGGCCGGCGAGGGCTTGCATGTGGCCATGGGCGGCGCGATTCCAGCTGCGACTCAGGATGTCTCCGACGGTGCTGGCCGGCGACTGCGAATCGGCCAGGGCGAACCACCGATCGGCCTCGTCGAAGCGGCCCCAGTCGCGGGCGATGTCGCCGAGGATGCGCGCCAGCTCGACGCGGAAGGCGGCTTCGACCGGCTGCCCCGCCTCGATTGCCCGCTGGGCGGTGGCGGCCTCACGTTCGGCTTGCCGGTACTGACCGCGCGAGTGCAGCAGCCAGGCCAGGGCGGCACGGATCGGCAATCGGTCGCCCTCGTCTCCGGCGTTCAGCGCCAGCGCCTGGACGAAGCTCTGCTCGGCCTCCTGGTACTGGCCGAGGTAGTGCAGGGCGATGCCCCACTGATGCAGGGCGCGCGCCAGAGGCTGCCGGGCCTGTCCGCCCAGCTCGGCCAGCCGCTGCGCCGAGGCGGCCAGTTGCTCGGCAGCACGCTGATAGTGCCCGCGGGAAATCAGGGATTCGCCCAGCACCAGTTCCAGCTCACCGAGCAGGCGCGGCTGATCGGCGAACGCCCTGCGGGCATGGACCACTCCGTCTTCGAGGGTGGTCATGGCATCGACCAGCGGCTGCTCGCCGGGCGTGGTTTCCGCACTCAGGAACAGGCCACCCAGAAACACCCGGATGCCTTGGCTGAAGGCGAGCTCGGCGGTGATCGTGCGCAATTGGTGCTGGCTGCTGACCACCAGCGTGGCCAGACTCGCCGCCAGCGCCAGGGTGAGCGCGCTGGCCAGCGGATTGCGTCCGACCAGGCGACGCAGGCGATAGCCCAGCGACGGCGGGCGGGCCTGGACCGGGAAGCCGCGCAGCCAACGGTCCAGGTCGGCGGACAGCTCGCCGGCCGAGGCGTACCGGCGCTCGGGATCGCGCTCCAGAGCCTTGCCGAGGATGGCGCCCAGGTCGCCGCGCAGTTGCCGCCGCAACCGCAGCGGGGTGGTCGATCGCGTCGCCGCGCTGGCGGCCAACAGTGCCGGATCGCGCGCCAGTGCCTGCGCTGGCGATGGCGCCTGCTGTTGGCTGATCGCCCGGATCAGCGCCGGCAGCGGTTGGCCGCTGATGCTGGCGAACGGGCGCTGGCCGCAGGTCAGGACGTACAGCAGCAGGCCCAGCTGGTAGACGTCCGAGGCAGTCGTCACCGGCTCTCCGAGCAACAGCTCCGGGCTGGCAAACTCCGGCGTGAACACCGACTGCCGCGTTTCCGGCGCATCGCCGTCGGCGACCGGGTCGGGGCTCAGAACCTTGGCGATGCCGAAATCGAGCAGTTTGACCTGGCCCTGCTCGGTGACCAGCACGTTGGCCGGCTTGATGTCGCGATGCACGACCAAGCGCCGGTGTGCGCTCGCCAATGCGCCGGCCACTTCGATCACCAGGCGTACGCGCGTTCGAAGGTCGGCGTCGCGCTGATCGCACCAGCGGTCGATGTGCTGGCCCTGGATGTATTCCAGGGCCAGCCAGGGTCGGCCATCGTCCAGCACGCCACCGTCCAGCAGCCGGGCGATTCGGGCATCCTCGAGCTGGGCCAGGATCTGCCGTTCGCGGGCGAAGCGTGCCACCGCCAGCGGGTCGCGCCAGTGCGCGCGCAGCACCTTGATTGCAGCCTGCTGCCGGGTGCCAGCGAGGGTTCGCTCGGCCAGCAGGACATCGGCCATGCCGCCACTGTCCAGCGCGTCGAGCACGCGCCATCCGTGAAAGTCGTCCGCTGCCGATCCGTGCGATGGCTGGGCGACGGCATCGTCGCTGGGTAGTTCGCTGGCCTGCTCGGCGGCTGCGAGCAGATGCGCAAGGCGCCGCCGCTCGTCCGGGTCGTCTACCGCCGTGAAGACGAACGCCGCGCGATCCCCAGTGGGCAGGTCGAGTGCTGCTGTGAGTAGCCGGTCCAGGCGCTGGAACTCATCCGGCGGCGGCAACTGTCCGTTCACATCAGTCCGGCGGTCAGCCAGGCATTTGCGCGTTTCCAGTCGCGCTGTACGGTGCGCAGGTTCACTTTGAGGACCTCGGCGATCGCCGGGGCCTCCAGTCCTGCGAACACCCGCAGTTCGATGAGGCGGACCAGGCGCGGATCGCGCGACTCAAGCTGTTCCAGACCCTGGTGCAGGGCGATCAGGGAAACGGGGTCGTCAGCGCCCGGCAGCACGTCGCGGTCGAGCCGTAGTGGTTGCGCATGGGCGCCGCGCTTGGCCGCGCCGCGCTGGCGCAGATGGTCGACCAGCACGAAGCGCATCGCCCGCGCGCAGGTGGCGAGCAAGTGCTCGCGGTCCTTGCCGGCGATTTGGTCGCCGGCGGCGAGGCGTACGAACGCCTCGTGGACCACGACGGTCGTCGACAGGGTGTCGCCGGGTCTCAGGCCCAGGCGTAGTTGGTGCGCAATCGTCTTGAGCTCGCCGTACAGGGCGGGAATGTCCTGGCCGTGCTGATCGGAAGCATCGTCACGCGCATTAAAGTCGGCCACCTCAGTTCACCGCCGGCAGGTTGCAGGATGGCGCGATCATACAATCATGCTGCCAGTGCATCGCGGTGCGCCGGAGCGGGATTCGCTACGCCAGGTGGTCGCTCTTGAGAGGGGTGGAAGAGATTGCGAACACAAACGCGACCCATTATCATTTAGGTTTCGCGCATGGCGCCGCCTCACCGCAAGAAGCCGTTCCATTGCTGCGAGCGCGTTGCCCCCCTTTCCTCCTGCCCCTGATCTGCCAATGAGCCCCCAACCTGCAATGCTCCGACGCACCCCAGCTGCAACTCCCAACATCACCCCCAATCTGTCACCGCTGGCGCTCGCCGTGAGCCTGGCCATCTTCGCCGGTGCGGGTCAAGCCATGGCCGAGGATGCAGCCGACGCACTGATCCTGCCTCGCATTGACGTGGTAGGCGAAGTCAAGGATGAGGCGGTCCTGATACCCGGCTCGATCACGGTCATCACCGCCGAAGACATCGACCGGATCCAGCCCGGCTCGACCGAGGATGTTCTGCGCCGCGTTCCGGGCATTTACATCAAACGCGAAGAAGAGAGTGCCGTCGTCACCAATATCGGCGTCCGCGGCCTCACGGCGGGTGACTACAAGACCCTGGTGCTCGAAGACGGTGTACCGGTGCAACCCGGCATCTTTGTCGGCAATAGCCGCTACTACAACCCGCGCATCCAGCATCTGGACGGCGTCGAGGTGCTCAAGGGCGCATCGTCGCTGCGCTACGGCCCGAACACCATCGGCGGGGTCATCAACTTCCTGAGCAAGACGCCGGAGGATGGCGCTACGGTGAGCGCGAGGATCGGCTCATGGGACACCTACGAAGCCACGGTCGAGCTTGGCGGTAGCGCTCGCTCCGGCGACGCGCGGGTTGGACTGATCGCCACCCGTGCCGAGAGTGATGGTTTCATGGACAAGGGCTATGGCATGACCGACGTCATGCTCAAGACCGGCACCACAATCGGCGACAACCAAGCGATCAGCCTGAAGTTCCTGTACTACAAGAACAGCGCAAACATCTCCTATCGAGGTATCTTTCCGGACGCATTTGAAGCCGGCGCCCGCTTCAATCCGGCGCCGGACGACTTCTTTCTCACCGGCCGAAGCTCAATCGACCTCAACCACGACTGGGACATCAGCGACCGAGCCCGCCTGCAGACCCTGGTCTATGCCAGCCAAACCCATCGCGACTACTGGCGTTTTGCCACTCCGAGCGGCGCCGCCGCTACCACGATCAATGCCGATGGTTTCCGGGTGTGGAACTACAACGACAACGTGAACGGCAACAACCGTGACTTCAACCGGATTGGTGTCGACACCCGTCTGATTCTCGATCACGGCAGTTTCGGCATCAACAATCAGGCCGAGATCGGCCTGCGCCTGATGCAGGAAGAGATGGAAGACCAGACCGTGCTGGCAGTGCGCGGTCGGCCGCGAACGCCAGACCCGGACCGCGGCGGCCTGTCGCAGGACCGGCTGGACTCCGCCGACAGCCTGGCGCTGTTCGCGCAGAACCGGTTCGACTTGAACGATCGGCTGTCGATCACCGCTGGCTTGCGCGTCGAGTCCTACGAACAGGAGCGCAAGAACCGTCGTTCCACCGATCCAGCCGAGCGCTTTAGCAACACCGAGGTAATGCCGGGTCTGGGCGCCACCTATCAAATCAATTCCGCCGTGCAGGTCTTCGGCAGCATCTATCGCGCTTTCGCGCCGCCCCTGGTCGGAAGCGTTCTCGGCGCCGCCGACACACCGACTGAGGCGGAAAAATCGCTCAATATCGAATTCGGCGTGCGCGGCAGCAGCGGCGCACTGTCCTACTCGGCGACCGCATTCCAGATGGACTTCTCGAACCAGGTCGACCCCGGAGTGTCGGGCATTCGAGCCCCCAACGAAGGCAGTGCCCTGCACCAGGGATTGGAAGTTGCCCTGGCCTACGAGCTCGGCCACGGCTTCCGGCTCGATGGCAATCTCACCTGGATTGCCACCGCCGAGTTTCGGGAGGACCGTCCTGGCCAGGCGCTCAAGGGCAATCGCCTGCCCTATGCTCCGGAGCGGATGGCCAACCTTGCACTGGCCTATGAGAGGGGTCCTTTCCAGGCAGCGCTGTTGTTCAACAGCGTCAGCGAACAGTTCGGCGATGGCCTGAACCGGCGCGAGCTGACCACCGAATCCACCGGCACCTGGGGCGGCCTGATGCCCGGCTACTCGATCACCGACCTCACGGCCAGCTACCAGATCAACGATAACCTGAGTCTGTCCGGCGCAGTCAAGAATCTAGCCGACAAGCAGTACATTGCCGGCCTGCGTCAAGGCATCTATGTCGGTCCAGAGCGCAGCTTCGAGTTCGGCGTGCGCTACCGTTTCTAGTGTGGTGCGTCGGAAGTTTGGTGCCTTTATCGCGCCGTGGATTCGGTCC
>CAZFUH010000063.1:0-14727 GCA_964522235.1 uncultured Rhodanobacteraceae bacterium | reverse complement strand
GTCAGGATCGCCGGCGCCGCGGTGGCAGCCACCACCAGGTGACAGCAACGACGAGCGCAAATCCAGTGTAGGCGGCCACGAAAACCCACCAGGGCGCGTCAAAGAACAACAATCGCGACAACCAGTGTTCGATAAAGGATTCGCCATAGGCTTCCTGGCCGGCTGCCGCACGCAGTTGCTGCTCCCAGATGGTCAGCGGACACAGCTCGCCCAGCCAGGCCTGTACTGCAACAAATACGATCGTGCCCAGGTGCGCAAGCCGGAACCACAGGTTGCGTACCCACAGCCAGCCGCGCAAGCCGCCGACCAGGACCAGGATCAGGCCGAATACGACGAAGGCGACGATGGCGACATGTAGCGCCAGGATGATGTCGGCGAGCAGGGCGTTCGTCAGCGTGATCTCGGCTTGGGCTGCAACAGCGTACCGGTGCAGGTTGGGCTGCCGCAATGGCAGGCCCAGATCGCCTTCAGCCGCCGCGTATGCGGAACTTCCAGCACGATCCCGTAGTTGTAGGTCAACTCCTCACCGGCGCGGACTGGGCGCAGGGTCTCGATCCAGACCTGGTCCTTGCGTTCATCGCCATTGACATCGACATGAATCGTCGCCTCGCAGTTCGGCTCGCAACTGTGATTGATCCAGCGCGCGCTGTTGCCGCCCTGGTTGGCATCGATGATGTAGTGATCATTGAGCGTGAACAGGAAGGTGTGTCCGCTGTCCAGGCTGTCGTCGTACAGGCGATCGGCCTGAACATGGCTGAGGACCTTGCCGACGTAGCGGATCACCCGGGCACCAGTAGGAAGATCGACGGCCGCGAACACGCCGCGACCATGGATGCGCGAATTGCGCACCTGAATACGCCGCCTGGGTGACTTCATCGAGCGATCGAACCGATCGATTCGGCCCGGCTGGCGCCGGGCATCGACTCAGAACACATAGTTCAGAATACTCCACAGCGCCAGCGCAAGGCATGCGGCCCCGAGGCCGACGCGGAACGGTGCCAGCTTGCCGGCGATACCATCGACCGCGGCGGTGAAGCCATTGCGCCCGATCAGCTGGCGCAACAGCGGCGCGACCAGGATCAGCGAAATCGCCGTGATCACCAGTGCAGTGAGCAGCAACAGCAACCACGCCAAAGGCGCATAGCGCAGCATGACGCCGATGTAGCTGAGGGCGCGGATCAGCAGGAACAATCCCCAGACCACACCGATCAGACCAACCCAGCCAGACAGTGCCTCCAGCGGTGCCAATGCCCTGCCGGCACTGGGCTGCCGGCTGCGCAACCAGCCGGCAATGCCGAGCATGCCGAGCAATATCAAGAGAATCAGACTCATCCAGTACATATGCGTGCTCCGTCAACAGGGAACGGAACCGGCCCGGCAAGGTGCCTGGGCCGGTGTGCGAGCGAACAGACCCGTCAGCTGAACAGCCAACCGACGACGCCGGCGACCAGGGCAGCGAACGAGAGCACGGTCGGGGTGGCGAAAGCGGCCTTGCGCTCCTCGATACCCGAGACCTGGCGCAGTCCGGCATTGAGCACCATGACCAGATAACACAGGCCATAGACCATCAACAGCATGACCAGGATCATGCCCAGACGGTTGCTGAGAATGCTGCCGATCAGAGCGCCAATCAGGGCGGCAATGCCCAGCGGCAGGAATCCGGTGGCCGAAATCAGCAGCGACGACGATGGGCTGACGCGGCCGCCGAACAGCGGCGAGAACAGCATGACGCCACCGCCGGCTGCCAGGATCGCCACCAGCCAGCTGAGCAGCGACTGGAAGAATGCACCAAATCTGAAGCCGAAACCGGGCATGCCGCCGGTCGCTCCCAGCATTGCGCCGATCACCGCCTGCATCAGCAGGCCGCCTGCCAAGGCCAAGCCGATGGCTGCGATCAACGCGAATACGATCGCGACTCCGAGTACCCGATCCTGGGTCAGCCCGGCATGGGCCTTGCCGATGCCGGCGACCGGGTTGGTGAGCAGACGCCGCGCCACCGTCAATGCGTCGTGCGCCGCCGCCTTGGCCTTGTCGGCCGCGGCCTGCGCGTGCTGCGCGTACGGGTTGGTACCACCTGGCTTGTCGCCAGCCGGATCCGGCTCCGGACTCGGTGGTGGCTGATCGTGTGGGTGCTGGTTCTCTGTGTTCATGCTTAGCCTCCCGTGGGCTTGCGTCGTGGAGTGTCCCCGACGGCAAGGATATACCGAACCGCCAGCGGCACGCCTTCAATGTTGATGACAACCGGTCGCGACCCCGCCCTTCAGAGCCCGTGGAAGCGGCGGCGGTGGACGCGGGCGCCGCGGCGACTCAACAGCAACCGTGGTCCTTGCCGAACTCCGGCCCGCTACCGGCCGCAACCGCAACACCGCGAGTCAGCCCGGCCTGACTGGCCCGGTGATGATCGGCGATGACCTTGGCGACGCAGGCGGTGAGCTTCTTGCCGGTCGGAATATGCAGGAACTCGTTCGGGCCATGGGCGTTGGAATGGGGACCGAGCACGCCGGTGATCAGGAACTGGGCGCCAGGAAACTTCGCGCCGAGCATACCCATGAATGGAATGCTGCCGCCCTCGCCCATCAGCGCTGGTGGCGGCCCGAAGTAGGTGCGTGAGGCTTCGTCGATGGATTGTTGCAACCACGGTGCCAGTGCTGGTGCATGCCAGCCGCTGCCGGCCTTTTCCAGCCGGAACGAAACCCGGGCGCCATAGGGTGGATCCGCCTCCAGCACACGCTTGACCAGCTCACCGGCCTTGTTCGCGTCCAACGTCGGCGGCAGCCGCAAGGACAGCTTGACCGCGGTATGCGGGCGCAACACATTGCCGGCTGAATCGAGCGACGGCACGCCGTCGACACCGGTCACCGACAGCGCCGGACGCCAGGTCCGGTTGAGGATCAGCTCGGCCAGATCCTCATGCATCGGACGCATCTCAGCCATGACCGGGAACTTGCTCCAGACCTGGTCGCCGAGAAATCCGGCGGCGGTCCGAGCCTGCTCGATGCGCTCGTCCGGAATCTCGACATGCAGTTCATCCAGGCCGATACGCCCCGTGGTCTCGTCTTCGAGTCGCGACAACAGTTGGCGCAGGATGCGAAAGCTCGACGGCACCACCCCGGACGCATCCCCGGAGTGCACGCCCTCGGTCAGCACCTCGACACGCAGGTCGCCACCGGTCAGACCGCGCAGGCTCGTGGTCAGCCACATCTGGTCGTAGTTGCCGCAACCCGAGTCCAGGCAGACGACCAGGGACGGCTGACCGATCCGGTCGGCAAGATGGTCGACGTAGTGAGGCAGATCGTAGGAACCCGACTCTTCGCAGGCTTCGATCAACACCACGCAGCGGGCATGGGCGACGCCCTGCTGCTGCAAGGCCATGATTGCTGCCACCGACGCGAAGCAGGCGTAGCCATCGTCGGCGCCGCCGCGGCCATACAAGCGATCGCCACGCAGCACCGGTTGCCATGGGCCCAGATCGCTGTCCCAGCCGGTCATCTCCGGCTGCTTGTCCAGATGACCGTACAGCAGCACGACATCGTCGCCGCTGCCTGGAATGTCCAGCAGCAGCAGCGGCGTACGTCCGGGCAGACGCACGACTTCGACCTGCATGCCGGCGACGTCCTTCGACCGGCACCAGGCCTCCATCAGGCGCACGGCATCGTCCATGTAGCCGTGCTGTTGCCAGTCGCGATCGAACATCGGCGACTTGTTCGGAATCCGGATGTAGTCGGTCAACTGCGGCACGATCTCGTCGTCCCACAGCTCAGCGGCGAAATCGCCGGCGGCGCGGTAATCCATGTCAGCTTCCTCTCACTGGATGCGTACAGTCTAGTGGATCGGAATTTTCCGACCCGAAACCGCGCTGCGTGCCGATACCCGACGCCGGTGCCGGTTGGCATCCTCCCCCGGAACCCGGTGACCCTGGGTCGACGCGGGGCAGCCAGCCCGGCTCAAGCAGCATGTCGACGGCGGCCACCTCGGTCGCCGTGGAAAATGACGAGTCCGCAGCATGTCCGGACTCGCTTTCGGCGAAGCAACCGCTTACGCGCTTGCTTCGCCTCGCGGCCTACCCCCTGGCCGCGACCGGCAGAGGACCCTTCAAGGGCCTGCCGGGTCTTGCATCGGCGGGTGCAACCGGGGCCTTCGGGCCCCGGTCCTTTTGTGACCATCGACACTGGTCGGCCGTCCTGCGCCGCGGTAGTGTCCGCGGCCGACAACCCGGAAGATGCCAATCATGCGCAAGACACCACTGCGACCGCTCTGTTTCGCCCTGGCGCTCGCCGTTACCGGGTCAACGGTCGCCGGCAGCAACGAGCGCGGCCTGGACCCGAACAATTTCGATGCCGAAGTCGCCGCCTGCGAGAACTTCTACCAGCACGCCAATGGCGCATGGCTGAGCAACAACCCGGTGCCGGGCGATCGCAGTGTCTGGGGTCTGTTCGATGAGTTGCAGGAACGCAGCCGCCGAGTGCAGCGTGAGATTCTGGAGGCGGCGGCCGAGGCTGACGCCGCGCCCGGTACAGTACGCCGACAATTGGGCGACTTCTATGCCTCCGGCATGGACGAGACGGTCATCGAACGCGCTGGCCATGAGCCGATCCGCACCACGCTTGATGCGATTGCCGCGATCGGCGATGCCGACGATGTCATGGCCTTCGTCCGCGAACGCGCCGGCGAAGGCGAATACCTGTTGTTCGGCATCGCCGTACTCGGTGACATGAAACAGTCGGACATGCAGATGGCCTACCTGGTTGGCTCCGGCCTCGGCCTGCCGGATCGCGACTACTACACCCGCGACGACGACGACTCGCGCAGCAAACAGTCCGCGTATCGGGACCACGTGGCTCGAACCCTGAGCCTGATCGGTGTTGCCGAGGATGCTGCGACCGAACAGGCCGGCCAGATCTACGCGCTCGAAGACCGGCTGGCCCGGGTGACGATGACCCGTCTACAGACCCGCGATGCCGGCAACTACTACCGCCCGATTCCGGTCTCGGCGGCCGAAGCCCTGAACCCCAATCTGGCCTGGCGCGACTATCTGGCCGCCCTCAAGATCGATCATCTGCCGCAGATCTCGTACTCGACGCCGGCGTTCTTCAGCGAGCTGGGCTTCATGCTCAAGGAGATTCCGGTCGAGCAATGGCGTGCGTATCTGAGCTTTCATGTCACCAACAACGCCGCACCCTACCTGTCGAGCGCCTTGGCCGATCAACACTTCGACTTCCACAGCCGAATCCTGCGCGGACAAAGCGAACAGCGGCCGCGCTGGCAGCGCGTGCTGGATACGATCTCGGCCAACATGGGTGAAGCGGTCGGCCAGCTCTACGTCGAGAAGACCTTTCCGCCCGAGGCCAAGGCAAAGGCACTGGAACTGGTCGGCAACTTGCAGGCAGCACTGAAACGCCGGTTGCAGAACCTGGACTGGATGGGCGAGGAAACCCGAGCCGAGGCCTTGGCCAAATTCGCCAGCTTCACGGCGAAAATCGGCTATCCGGATCGTTGGATCGACTACAGCGCACTGACCATCGGCCGCTCGCACTACTACGACAACGTCCGAGCCGCGCGCGCGTTCGACAATCGTCGCGAACTGGCCAAGGCCGGAACACCGGTCGACAAGGGCGAATGGGGCATGCCGCCGCAGCAGGTCAATGCCTACTACCACCCTCTACGCAACGAGATCGCCTTCCCAGCCGCAATTCTGCAGCCGCCATACTTCGATCTCGCCGCCGACGATGCGCTGAACTACGGCGCGATCGGCGGTGTCATCGGTCATGAACTGCTGCATGGCTACGATGACCAGGGCAGCAAGTTCGACGCCGACGGCAACTACCGCATGTGGTGGACCGCCGAAGACCGCGCCCGCTTTGAGGATCGCGCGCAGAAGCTGGTCGCACAAGCCGATCAGTTCGTCGCATTGCGCAACTTCCAGAACGGTCAGGCCGAGGAGCTGAAGGTCAACGGCGCCCTGACCCTGGGCGAGAACATCGCCGATCTCGGCGGTCTGATCATCGCCTACGAGGCCCTGCAACATGCGCTGGACGGCGAATCCCCGGTCGCGATCGACGGCCTCAGTGCCGAACAGCGGTTCTTCCACGCCTGGGCCCAGGTCTGGCGCCGCAACTACCGCGATCAGGAATTGCGCCTGCGCCTGACCACCGACGTACACGCGCCGGCGAAGTTCCGCGCCAACGGTCCGTTGTCGAACATGGAGAGCTTTCATTCGGCGTTCGGCTGCGACGATGACGATGCAATGGTGCGTCCGGACACAGAACGGGTGCGGATCTGGTAGTCGGCGAGCCAGAGGTCGCCGGTGGCCGCCATCGTGATCGCGGCCGGCAACGCTCGCTAGAACCGGTCGTCCGGGCCCTGGTTCGGGACGACCGGCGCCGGTAGCGGCCGGCGCCAGTGACGGGCAGCGACCAGATAGATCAGCAACCCGGTCACCATGCCGCCCAAGTGCGCGAAGTGGGCGATGCCTGCCGCCATTCCGGTCACGCCCAGCACGGTGCTGACCACCGCGAACAGGCTGACCAGCAACCAGGCCGGCATCGGCACCGGCGGGAACAGAAGCATGACGCGATGACGCGGAAACATCACCGCGAACGCCGCCAGCACTCCAAACACTCCGCCGGACGCACCCAGCGTCACGCTGACCTGCAGACCTTGCGGCTCGCCGATCCACCACCACTGCGCGAGACCGCCGCCGATCACGCTGAGCAGGAAAAACAGGAGGAAGCGACCTCCGCCCCAGACCTGTTCGAGCAGAGCACCGAACATCAGCAAAGCCAGCCCGTTGAGCAAAAGGTGAGCGACGCCGCCGTGCAGAAACCCATGGCTCAGGAACTGCCAGACCTCGAACTGCGCGTACAAGGGCTGCGGCGTCCGTTCGACCAGGATGGGACCGACATCCGGCCATAGGCCGAACCAGGCCAGCATCGGCCCCGGCCAAACCTGCTGCGCGCCGAAGACGACAGCGATGACGATCAACAGGCCGCGCGTGGCCGGAGGGATCTGGGCAAACATTCAAGCCTCGTCGAAAGTGTCCGCGCACTGCTGGGTACGGTGCGACGCCTCGTCGAGCTTGCCGCATTTGGCGGTCGACGGCCAGTGCGCTGGTGCGGCTGGACAGTCGCTTGTCGCCGAAGCACGACGCCGGGAACTGTCGGGATCGGCATTATCAGTCTCTCGGACTTGGTACTGATCGGCTGCGGAAAAGCGCAGATCGCCCGAGCACTGCACTAGACTCTGCCCCCGAAACCATGCGGAAACCGCCATGTCCAACTCTCCCCCGCTTTCGTTGATTGGCGCACCGACCGATGTCGGTGCCGGCCATCGCGGCGCATCCATGGGTCCGGAAGCCCTGCGCGTCGCCGGTCTGGCCGACGCGCTGCGCCGCCGTGGCCTGGATGTGACCGACCGCGGCAACCTGTCCGGACCCGGCAACCCCTGGACCGAAGCAGTCGACGGGTATCGCCATCTCGACGAAGTAGTGGCTTGGAATCGCGCGGTGATGAACGCTGTTGCGGCCGAGCTGGAGCAGCAGCGTCTGCCGATCCTGCTCGGCGGCGATCACTGTCTGGCGATCGGCAGCATCACCGCAGCGGCCGCCTACGCCCGCAACAACGGCCGCAAGCTGCGAGTGCTCTGGCTCGACGCCCACGCCGACTTCAATACCAGCCAGCTCACCCCGTCCGGCAATATCCACGGCATGCCGGTGGCCTGCCTATGCGGCTATGGTCCGGATGCCCTGGTGCAACTGGGCGGCAGCGCACCCGCCATGCAGCCGGATGAGATCCGACAGATCGGCATCCGATCCGTCGACCGCGGCGAGAAGCGCCTGGTGCACCAGGTTGGCCTGGACATCTATGACATGCGCTATATCGACGAAGTCGGCATGCGCAGGGTCATGGACGAGGCGCTGGAAGGCATCGACGACAACACCCATCTGCATGTCAGCTTCGATGTTGATTTTCTCGACCCGAGCATCGCACCCGGCGTCGGCACCACGGTGCGCGGCGGCCCGAACTACCGCGAGGCGCAGCTGGTCATGGAGATGATTGCCGATACCGGGCGCCTGACTTCGCTGGACATCTTCGAGCTGAACCCGGCCTTCGACAAGCGCAACCAGACCGCCAAGCTCGCCGTCGACCTGGTCGAGAGTCTGTTCGGCAAATCGACGCTGATGCGCAGCTGAAGAGAAGCGGCTGTGCTCAGCCGCGACGCAGCAAATCGCGCAGATCGATGATTGCGGCATTCGCGCGCGAAATGTAGTTCGCCATGACCAGTGAATGATTGGCGAAGAAGCCGAAGCCGCGGCCGTTCAGAATCATCGGACTCCAGATCGTTGCCTGCGTCTGCTCCAGCTCGCGGATGATCTGCGCCAGACTGGGACCGGCATTCTTGCGCGCAAGGACATCGGCGAAATCATGCTCGATCGCCTTCAAGATGTGCAGCAGTGCCCAGCAGGTCCCGCGTGCTTCGTAGAAAACGTCGTCGATCTTCCACCAGGACGTGCGCACCGTGCGCAGCGCCGGTGTCGGCGTCGATTGCTGCGCATCCGGATCCCCGGCCAGGCTGGTGTCGATCTGAACCTGGCCAACACTGGCCGACAGCCGTTGTGACAATGAACCCAGGCGCTTCTCGACCACGGCCAGCCAATCGGCGAGATTGTCTGCGCGGGCGTAGAACTGTGCGTTGTAGGCATCGCCGTCGCTGAGCCTGGCCAGATACCCATCCAGACGCTCGATGCCACGCCGGTAGCGGCTCTCGGTTGAAACGAAGATCCAGCGATCATTGGCGTAATGAAACAGCGGATCGGCCTCCTGCAGATCCGGATCCTCCACGCTCTGGGTTTGCGAGCGGGAAAAATCGTTGCGCAAGGCGCGGGTCAGATCGCGCACCTGGACCAGAACCCCGAACTCCCAGTTCGGCATATTGTCCATCAGGACACCGGGCGGGAAGATGTCATTGCTCAGATAACCGCCACGCTTGTGCAGCATGGTGTCGGCGACCCGCTTCAGTGTCGCCACGGTGACATGGCCTTCGACCAGGGCGCGTTCGTCGCTCTGCGCACCGGCCCTGGCTTCGGCGACCGGATCGAATGCCGATGGCTCGCTGTCCCACCACCACATCAAGGCCAGTACGATCAGCACATAGGCGATGGCGGCGAGGCCCAGACCACGCCAGAGCCAACGTCGGCGGGGAGAGGTGGCAACTGCGCTGTGCATGGCGGACACTCCGGGGATGGACCGGACACAATTGTACTGTGCACCCATGCCGGCTGCCGTGAACGCTAGGAGAATATGGATATGACCGAACAACGTCTGATCGAGATCGAAACCCGCATCGCCTACCAGGAAGATGCCCAGCGCGAACTCAACGACGCCCTGGTGCGGCAGCAGCAGGAAATCGAGCGCCTGACCCGGCTGTGCCTGTCGGTGCAGGCGAGCCTGGCCGGCCTGGCCCAGGCGGGTCAGGCGCCGACGCCGGCAGACGAGAAACCGCCGCACTACTGACTCGGGTTTCTCGCGCCCAGCGGCTTGGCGACGCGCTCGCGACGAACGTTCATGAACAATGCGGGCTAGAATCAGGCCATGCTGATCATCGATACGCACGCCCACGTACTGCCGCGCGACTGGCCGGACCTGGCCGCCAAGTACGGCGACACCCGTTTTCCGGTCATCCATCACACCGACGATGGCCGTCATCGCATCTATCGGGAAGGCAAGTTCTTCCGGGAAATCTGGCCGAACGCCTGGGACGCCGAGGCGCGGATCTCCGACTACCAGCGCTTCGGCGTCCAGGTCCAGGTGATCTCGACCGTGCCGGTGATGTTCTCGTACTGGGCAAAGGGCCACCATGCCCTGGACCTGCATCGTGCGCTCAATGACCACAGCGCCGACATCTGCCGGCGCTGGCCGCAGCACTACATCGGTCTGGGCACGGTGCCCTTGCAGTCGCCGACGCTGGCCATCCAGGAGCTGGAACGCTGCATGGACGGGCTTGGCCTGGCCGGGGTCCAGGTCGGAAGCCACGTCAACGACTGGAACCTCGATGCGCCCGAGCTGTTCGAATTCTTCCAGGCCGCCGCCGATCTCGGTGCCGCGATCCTGGTCCACCCGTGGGACATGATGGGCCGCGAGTCGATGCCGAAGTACTGGCTGCCGTGGCTGGTCAGCATGCCGGCCGAGCAGGCGCGCGCCGCGTGCAGCCTGATCTTCGGCGGCGTACTCGAACGACTGCCGAAACTGCGCGTGTGCTTTGCCCACGGCGGCGGCAGCTTCCCGTTCACGATCGGCCGCATCGAGCACGGCTTTCGGATGCGACCGGATCTGGTCGCGACCGACAATCCACGCAACCCGCGCGAGTACTTCGGTCGCATCTGGTTCGACTCCTGTGTCCACGACGATCGGGCGTTGCGCTATCTGCTCGACGTCGCCGGCAGCGACAAGGTCATGCTCGGCACCGACTATCCGTTTCCGCTCGGCGAGCAGGAGCCTGGCAGTCATATCCGGGCACTCGGACTGGACGAAGGCGAGCAGGCCCGGCTGTTTCATCGCAGTGCGCTGGACTGGCTGGACCTGCCACTGGAGCGCTATGCCGGCAACGGCAGCGCCAGCGCGGCCGCCGGCCTTGCCGCCGACCATCCAAAGACCTTGTAGACCCAGGTCGATCTCGTTTCCCGATCACCGCGGAGGCCTCACCTCCGGACAGCCAAACCACGACAACCATGAGCCTCGACGATATCGAACACTGGGCACTGGACCAGGATGCACGCGATCCGCTCGCCGGTTTCCGCGACCAGTTCCTGATCCCGACCGATGCCGACGGCCGCGACTGGGCCTATTTCTGCGGCAACTCACTCGGTCTGCAACCGCGAGCCGCGCGCTCGGCGATCGAAGACGAACTGCGCTACTGGCAGGAGCTCGCGGTCGAGGGTCATTTCAAAGGCAAGCTGCCGTGGATGGACTACCACGAGTTCGTTCGCGGCGGGCTGGCTGAGCTGACTGGGGCGCAGCCGACCGAAGTCGTCGCAATGAATTCGCTGACCTGCAATCTGCATCTGCTGATGGCCAGCTTCTACCGGCCGACCCGGCAACGGCCGGCAATCCTGATCGAGGCGGGCGCGTTTCCGTCCGACCGCTATGCCGTCGAATCGCAGATCCGCTTCCACGGCTTCGAGCCGGGCAGCGAGCTGATCGAGCTGGAGGCCGACGAGGCCAATGGCACGATCTCCGATGCCGCGATCGCCGATGCCATCGCCCGCCACGGCGAACGCCTGGCCCTGGTCCTGATGCCCGGCGTGCAGTATCGAACCGGCCAGGTCTTCGACCTGGTCGAGATCACGCGCCAGGCCCATGCGGTTGGCGCAATGGCCGGCTTCGATCTTGCCCACGCCTTCGGCAACGTGCCGGTCGATCTGCATGACAGCGGCGCCGATTTCGCCGTCTGGTGTCACTACAAGTATGGCAATGCCGGCCCGGGCGCGGTCGGCGGCGCCTTCGTCCACCAACGCCACGCCGAGACCGACCGTCCGCGCCTGGCTGGCTGGTGGGGTCATGACAAGAGCACGCGTTTCCAGATGGGTCCGCGGTTCGTGCCGACGCCGGGTGCCGATGGCTGGCAGCTGTCGAATCCGCCGATCCTGGCCCTGGCGCCGCTGCGTGTGTCAATGGAGGTGTTCCAGCGCGCCGGCCGGGATCGCCTGCGAGCCAAGTCCCTTGCCTTGACCGGCTGGCTGGCCGAACGCGTCCAGGCCGATCTCGACGATGTTCTGGAAATCATCACACCGCTGGCGCCGCATCGGCGCGGCGCCCAGCTGTCACTGCGCGTACGCGCCGGCCGCGAAGCGGGCCGAGAGTTGTTCGAGGCGCTCGGTCGCTCGGGCATTATTGGCGACTGGCGCGAGCCGGATGTGATCCTGGTTTCGCCAACCCCGTTGTACAACCGCTACAGCGATGTGTTGCGCTTGCTCGACGCCATCACCGCCTGGCGTTCGAAGGCTTGAGCCAGGCCAGGCCGGCCGCACTGGTGTAGTGCGACGCCGGCCGCATCGACGAGGTGGTCATTGGATCTGAACGGAAATCGACGATGAGCGAGAGCAACGCGAAGACATTGACGATCGTCGGCGCCGGCCTGGTCGGCAGCCTGCTGGCGGTCCTGCTCGCGCGTCGAGGCCACGATGTCGAAGTATTCGAACGACGCAGCGATCCGCGCCGCGTCGGCTACGAGGGCGGCCGCTCGATCAATCTGGCGATGGCCGCGCGCGGCCTGCGCGCGCTCGACGCCGCTGGCCTGCGCGATACGGTAATGGCCGAAGCGGTGATGATGCGCGGACGCATGGTCCACGAGCGCGGCGGCGCGGTCGGCCTGCAGCGCTATGGCCGCGACGATCGTGAGGTGATCTGGTCGGTGCATCGTGGTCGGCTGAACCTGACACTGCTTGACGCCGCCGAGGCCGCCGGCGCGCGCCTGCACTTCGACCAACGGCTGACCGGCATCGACTGGCGCGACGATACGCTGCTGCTGGCCGACGGCAATGATGTCGAACACCGGCATCGCGCCGGTCTGATTCTCGGCACCGACGGCGCCGGCTCCGCAGTACGCGCGGCAATGGCCGGAGCCGGTGCGATCGGCGAGCACTTTCAACCGCTTGACCACGGTTACAAGGAGGTGGCGATCGCGCCGGCGCAGGGCGGCGGCTTCAAGCTGGAACCGAACGCGCTGCACATCTGGCCACGCGACGCGTTCATGCTGATCGCGCTGGCAAATATCGACGGCAGTTTCACCGGCACGCTGTTCCTGGCCAACAACGGAACGCCTTCGTTCGCCGAGCTGGATACGCCGGCACGAGTGCGCACATTCTTCGAGCGCGAGTTTCCCGACGCGACGCCGCTGATCGACGACCTGGAAGGCGATTTCTTCCGCCATCCGACCGGACTGCTCGGTACGCTCTGGCTGGAGCGCTGGCATCTGGACCACCGTGCCGTGCTGCTTGGCGACGCCGCCCATGCCCTGGTCCCCTTTCACGGTCAGGGCATGAACTGCGGTTTTGAGGACACGCTGACGCTGGCCGAGCTGATCGATCGCGACGGACTGTCCGACCCGCAGGCGCTGTTCGCGAGCTTCCAGGCCGAGCGCAAGGCCAATGCCGACGCGATCGCACGCATGGCCCTGGAAAACTATGTCGAGATGCGTGACCGCGTCGATGATCCGGACTACAAACTGAAACGCGCGATCGAAGCCGAGCTGCAACGCCGTCATCCGCAGCACTGGATGCCGCGCTACGCCCTGGTCTCATTCAGCGCCATCCCGTACGCCGAGGCCGAACGTCGCGGCCGCATCCACGCCGGCATCCTGGAACGGCTTGCCGGTGACATCGCCGATGCAGCCGAAACCGATTGGACGCTGGCGGTGCGGCTGATCGAGCAGCAACTGCAGCCGCTGCCGGACAGCGCGCACTGGCGCGCATTCACCTGAACGGATCGCCAAGAGCGAAGCGCTACACCATCAGCTGGAAATGGTCGGCGTCGCGGTGGGCCGGAAAGCGCTCGCGAAAATCGCTCAGCAGTGCCGGGTCGAGCGTCACGGTGACGACCTGCTCCTGCGCACCCAGGTCGACCAGCGCCCGTCCGAGCGGATCGATCGCGGCGCTGTCGCCGGCATAGTCGATGTCGTTGCCGTCGCGGCCGACACGGTTGACGCCGATGCAGTATGCGAGATTCTCGATCGCGCGCGCGCGCAGCAAGGTGCGCCAGGGCTCGCGCCGCGGCGCCGGCCAGTTCGCGACGAACAGGATCAGGTCATAGTCGAAACGCCCGGAATCGCCGTCATGGCGGTTGCGCAGCCAGACCGGAAAGCGCAGGTCGTAGCAGACCTGAGGACAGACGCGCCAGCCATCGAGTTCGACCAGCAGGCGCTCGCGACCGCCGGCATAGCGCTCGTGTTCGTTGGCCATCCGGAACAAATGACGCTTGTCGTAGGTTTCGAAGCTGCCGTCCGGGCGCATCCAGACCAGCCGATTGTAGACGCCGTCGCCGTCGCGGATGACGACGCTGCCGGTGACAACGGCGCGCAGGCCACGCGCCTGCGCCTGCAGCCAGCCCAGGGCCGGTCCGTCCATGTCCTCGGCCTGGGTGACGGTGTCATTGCTGAAGCCGGACATGAAGGTTTCCGGCAGAATCACCAGGTCGGTCTGCCCGGCCAGCGGCGCGATCAGGCCGGCGTAGTAGTCGCGATTGCCGGCGGCGTCGTGCCAGCGGGTCTCGCCCTGAATCAGGGAAATACGCAGCGCATTCATATCAGCACCTTGGAGAGTTCAAAAGAGCAGTCCACATTCGTCAGCTGACGCCGCCCGCAGCCGATAGCGGCGATGGCACCGGTCAGACCGCCTGGAGCCGCTGCGCGGCCTCGCTCAGCGTGTCCTCGCTCTTGGCAAAGCAGAAGCGCAGCAGGCGAGCGCCGGGATCGACCGCGTAGAACGGCGACAGCGGAATCGCCGCGATCTTGTGCTCGGCGACCAGCCACTCGGAAAACGCGACATCGCCCAGGTCGCTGATCGTCGAGTAGTCGGCGAGCTGGAAATAGCCCCCCGGCACGTCAAGCAGGTCGAAGCGCGAGCCGGACAGCGCCTCGCGGAAATGATCGCGCTTGCGCTGGTAGAACGCCGGCAGCTCCAGATAGTGCTGCGGTATCGATTCCAGAACGTCGGCCAACGCCCATTGCGCCGGGCTG
>CAZFUH010000062.1:0-14842 GCA_964522235.1 uncultured Rhodanobacteraceae bacterium | reverse complement strand
TGCCAAAGTTGATCGGAATGTAGTCGGTAACCAGTTCCGCACGTTCCTCGATTGCGATGCGCGCCTCTTCCAGTTCGCGTTCGCGAGTGGCGATCTCCTGTTGCGGCGCGATCCAGATCACATTGGCCTGTCGCCGCTGGTCGAGACCACGAGCCTGCAAGATGATGTCCAGGGCCTGATCCCAGGGCACGTTGACCAGACGCAGAGTGATATTGCCCTGCACGGTATCGGCGACGACGACGTTCAATTCTGAGACGTCGGCGATCAGCTGTAGGACCGAGCGGACTGGGATGTCCTGGAAATTGAAGGTGACCCGCTGGCCGCTGTACTCGGGCTGCTTCTGGCGCCGCTCGACTGCCGACAGCTCGCGCTTCTGGGCAATTTCGACCACGTACTCGGTGCCCGACTGGTAGGCCAGGGTATCGATCATACCGGCCACTCCGATCTCGATGCGTGCACCACTGTCGCCAATCGGCTTGATGTCGACAAACTGCACCGGGGTCGCGAAATCGGTCACGTCGAGGCGACGGATGTTGCGCTCGGGCACGCGGACATTGGCAAGCTCCAGCTGCAGGCGATTACCAACTTCGCGCATGTCGGCACCGACACCTTCGCCGCTGAAGACGAACTGGATGCGTCCTTCACCGTCCTTGCCGCGGCGAAAATCGACGCGGTCGAGTTCGTTGCGCGCCGCAATCGCGTGACGTTTGGTCGGATCGGTCTCAGCGGCCAGGACCGCGGACGAACCGGTCGCGACGCCGGCATCCACCGTCAACAACAGCGCCTTGCCTTCCTGGCGCATGGAATAAGTGGCTGGGCGCAACAGGTCGACCACGACCCGGGTCCGGCCACCGGACTCGATCGCCGAGACCGTACTCACCGCACCGCTGCCCACCGGCAGCCGCCGCTCGCGCCAACCATTGCGCGTGTCGACCAGATCGATCGCGATACGTGCCGGGGAATCGGTACTGAAGTCTCGAGCTTCGATACCCGCCTCGGACAGTTCCATGCGGATATCGACCCGGCCACCACCGGCAACCACGTAGGTCACCGATTCCAGGACATTGGATGCGAGAGCCGAGGTGCCGAGCAGCAGGGGAACCAGGGCTGTGAACCACAGTCCGAACAGGCGCCGCGGCTGAATTTTGGAAGTGAGGGCGGTCATATGGCTCTCTCTCACTGACTCTCAAGAGGGATCAGGGCCGGCTGCTCGTTCCAGCCGCCGACACCATTCGGAATAAGTTCGACCAGCTCGATGCGGTCTTCGTGGATATCAGTAATCCGGCCGTCGCTCTGGCCCAGGTAGTTGTCCGGACGAACACGGTAGACGACACCGTCCGGCGCCTTGACCAGGCCGAAGATGTCACTACCCATGCCGATCGTTCCGACCATGTCGAGCGCGTCGAGCGGAAACGCTTCCAGCGCCTCCTTGCGTCGATTTGGATCCGGCCGTGGTCCAGCGCCTACTGCAACCGTACGCTCGTCGGCATCGTCCCAGAGCGCAAACGGCTCGCGCAGTTCGTAGGCGTCGTATTCAAACGGTTCGAAGGTCTTGTGCACCGGCAGCGGTTCCAGCGGGACACCGCGCCTGGCCTTGACCTCGGCGACCCAGTCCTCGACCTCGCGGGTACCGCCGCCACAACCGGCCAGCAGTGTCATCAGCAGTACCGGAAGCGCGCAGCGTCCAAGCAGCCCGACCCTTGTTGTAGTCCCCTGTAGCTGCATCTCAGCGTCTCCTTCCCGCCGCCTGTTGCGCCGCCTCGGCGGCCGCGGCGACCTGAGCCTGCTCTTCCTCGTCCAGGTAGCGATAGGTCCGCACGAGCCCTTCCAGACGCAGCGGTCCACCGGGACGCTCTACACTCGCGGCGCCACCGCGGCGAGCGCCTCCCCGTGCCGTCGCTGGCGCGCTATCCGGCACCACGGTACGCAGGTCCAGAACAACGACGCGTGAGAGCGCAGCGACCCGGCTGATGAAGTCACCGAACTGGTGATAGGTGCCGACCATGCGGACGGTGATCGGCTTTTCCGCGTAAAAATCTCGCGGCGTCTCGGGACCGGGCTCGAACAACTGGGTATCGATGCCAGCCGACAACGCCGCCTGCGATATGTCGACCAGCAGTTCCGGCATTTCGGTCCGACTCGGCAGCTGCCGAACCATCTGCTGGAACATGTCGTCCATGGTCGCGAGCTGCTCTCGATAGGCCTCCAGATTGACGACCCTGCCCTGCTTGGTTTCAAAGTCACGCCGCAGATCCAGCTCCTGCCTCGCGAGCTGTTCCACCTGCTCTTTTTGCACGCTGATCTTGAAGTACCAGCCAGCTGCTGCAATCAACAGGATCAACAAAGTACAGAACACCAGCTTGACGCCCGTCGGCCAAGCGCCGACATTCCCGGTATCGAGGTTGCGGAAATCGGACAGTTTCATTGCCCACCCCCCTGAGCCAAGGCCGGGAAGTTCGGATCATCGCCTTCACCTTCAGGTCGCTCGGGAGCGCCCGGCTGGGTCATTCGGACCCGCAATGTGAAGCTGAAACGGCTGGTCTGATCGTCACTGCGCGCCTCAATGATGTTCAGATCTGGTTGGGTCAGCCACTCGGAACTGTCGAGGCGACGCATGTACATCGAGACTCGTTGCTGCGACTGCGCGAAGCCTTCCAGGGTGATCATCCCGGCAGCGTGTCGGATCGCACTCAGTCGCACACCTTCGGGGATGGTCCGGACCAGTTCGTCGACTAGATGCACGACCTGAGTCCGGTTAGCCTGCAGACGCTCGATCACGTCCTTGCGCGCGATCAGCTGACGACGGCGCGCCTCCAGGCGCTCAATTTCCCGAATTTGCTCCTCGAGCTTGGCAATCTCTCGATTCAGATAGTCGTTGCGCGACTTCTGCGCCTCGATCCGGCTGTCGAACACAAAGATTCCGGCCATCACCAACAACAGACCGGCAACCACCGCGCCAATCAGCATTGCGTAGAACTCGCGTTCACGCAGCTTGCGGCGCTCCTGGCGCCAGGGCATCAAATTGATCCGCGCGGCCATCAGTCGAAGCTCCGCAAGGCCAAGCCACAGGCAATCATCATCGAACTCCCCTCCTCGGCAGCCCGCGCCGGCACGCGGGAAGCGCGCGACATTTCAGCGAGCGGATTGCCGACATGTACCGGAACCGCCAGTTCGGTGGCGATCGCCGCGGTCAGGTCGGGGAGACTCGCGGTGCCGCCGGCGACGATCACTTGATCGACTCGGCTGAACTCGCTGCCTGCGTAGAAGTACTGCAGCAACCGGCCCAGCTGTAGCGCGACCCCGTGCCGAAACTCCGGCAACACCTGCTCGCGGAAGCTGTCCGGCAGACTGCCGTCACGGATCGCCGTCTGGGCCTCGGCCGGTGCCAGACCGTAGCGACGCTGAACGTCCTCGACCAGCGCGCGGCCACCGTACGCCTGCTCGCGCGAATACGTGAGCCGACCATCGCGCAGGACGATCAAGGTTGTCGTCGTCGCGCCGATATCGAAGACCGCGGTGACGTGCTCAGGCGGAGCCTGCTGCAGAGCCGGCAACAACTCGGCCGCTCTTGCGATCGCAAACGCCTCGACATCCACGACCTTCATGCTCAGACCGGCCACCTCGAGCGCGGAAATCCGGGCGTCGACGGTCTCGGTCCGACACGCAGCCATCACCACGTCGATGAGTTCGGTGCCACGATTGCCGAGAACATGAAAGTCCAGACTGATGTCTTCCAGCGGATACGGGATGAACTGGGCCGCCTCGACTTGCACCTGGCCTTCCAGATCATCCTCGCTCAATCCGCTCGGGAGCGTCAGGATCTTGGTGATCACCGACGAACCGGCCACGGCCGCAGCGGCATCCCTCAGCCGGCAGCCGGAACGATCCAACGCCCGCTTCACGGCGGCGCCCACGGCTTCGACGTCGCTGATCTGCTTGTCGCGGATCGCATCGGCCGGCAACGGCTCAATGATCCACGACTCGATCTTGTGACGACGATCACCACGAGAAAGCTCCAACAGCTTCACGGCTGTGGAGGAGATGTCTATGCCGACTACAGCCGGCGTCTTGGGTTTGAAGAGACCCACGCAGTATTCCCCCTGTTGGATCGGCCTCTTACGACGAATTGTTCTGCCAAGAGATTAAAGGCCAAAACTGGGGCGGAACGCAACACCTTTTTTACGAAGTCGAGCGAAACCGATGAAAAAACAGCACTTTCCGGTTTCAGTGAGCCTTCGGAAAGCGCCGGTTCCGGACAAATCCGTCCGTACTGCTGCGTATGGACTAACCGGTCGAGCCCTGAGTGCCTCGACCGATCGAGCCGCCGGTTCGCGCCTCTGTCGACGCCCGACTATACTTCCGCCGTGTCGAATCCCACTCCCAATCAGGCGCCCAGGCGCCGCCGCTGGCGTCGGCTGGCGAAATGGTCCCTGGGCCTTGTCCTGGGCTTGGTGCTCCTGGCCGCAATCGCCGCCGGGACGCTGTACTGGCTAATCGCGCCGACCCTGCCCTCGGTGGATGCGCTTCGCGAGGTGCAACTGCAGGTGCCGCTCAAGGTACTCAGCCGGGAAGGACGACTGATCGCCAATTTTGGCGAGATGCGAAGAATTCCGGTGGCGATCGACCAGGTGCCGGACTGTGTGAGAGAAGCCTTTCTGGCCGCTGAGGACGCCCGCTTCTATGACCACCCAGGCATTGATTGGCGCGGCATTTCGCGCGCTGTCTGGCTGCTGAGCATCGGTCACGATGGCCGGGTTCCCGGTGGCTCGACGATCACCCAGCAAGTTGCGCGCATGTTCTTTCTGAGTCAGGAGTACAAGATCAAGCGCAAGCTTTCGGAGATCCTGCTTGCCCTGCGCATCGAGCGCGAGATGAGCAAGGACGAGATCCTCGAGCTGTATCTGAACAAGATCTTCCTGGGGCACCGCTCCTACGGCATCGCCGCCGCTGCCGACTTCTACTACGGCAAGACCCTGGCCGATCTGACCTTGCCGGAATGTGCCATGCTGGCCGCGCTGCCCAAGTTTCCATCGACTGGCAACCCGATCGCCCGGCCGGCGCGCGCGTTGCAGCGCCGCAATTACGTTCTCGACCGAATGCTCGAGGTCGGGTACATCGATCGCCAGGCCCATGCCGCGGCGATTGCTGAGCCGGAGAATGCCAAGCCGCACGAATCGCCGGCCGAAATCACCGCGCCGTATCTGGCCGAGATGGTCAGGATCGAGGTTCTCAATCGAATCGGAGAACAGGCCCTGACCGATGGCTATGTGGTCGTCACCAGCATCGATGGCGACATGCAGGAAGCAGCCAATGAAGCAGTTCGGAGCGGGGTTCTCGATTACGATCGCCGCCATGGCTACCGCGGCCCGGAAGCCGAACTCAATCTGACCGGCAGCGATCCAACCCTGCGCTGGCGCCTGGACCCGCTCGCCGGCCGATACAACATCGCTGGCCTGCATCCGGCCCTGGTGTTGCACAGCGATGAAGCCGGTGCGCTTCTGGAACTTCGCGGCGGTGAAACCCTGCGCCTTGACGTCGAGCAGATCCGCTGGGCGCGCGAGTATCGCGGTCCGAATTCGATGGGCCCGGCACCGACCCGCGTCGACGCGCTGCTGCGTCCCGGCCATGTGGTTCGCGTTCGACTGGATGAAGACGGTGTCTGGCAGCTTGCACAGTTGCCAGCGGTTCAGTCCGCCCTGGTATCGCTGGACGGCCGCGACGGCGCGATTCGTGCCTTGGTTGGCGGTTTCAGTTTTGCAATGAACAAATTCAACCGGGCGACGCAAAGCGCTCGACCGCCCGGGTCCAGCTTCAAGCCATTCGTCTACTCCGCTGCCTTCGAGCGCGGCTTCAATCCGGGCAGCCTGGTCAACGACGCGCCGATCGCTTTGCCTGACCCGTCGCAACCGGACGGTTGGTGGCGGCCACGCAACGACGATGGCAGCTTCATGGGACCAATGCGCCTTCGTGATGCCATGGTGCGTTCCCGCAACCTGGTCTCGGTGCGCCTGCTGGAGGCGATCGGCGCCCGCCCCGGCCGGGACTACATGCTCAAGTTTGGCTTCACGCCGGAATCGATGCCGCCGACCTTGGCCCTGGCCCTGGGCACCAGTTCCGTAGCTCCGCTAAACATGGCGCGCGGCTTTGCCACCTTCGCCAACGGTGGCCATCTGGTCGATCCGTGGTTCATCGAACGCATCGAAGACCGTGACGGCAACCTGCTGTACCAGGCCGAACCCGTCCTGGCCTGTGACGATTGTGCGGAATTGCCGGCAAGTCCTCACCGTGCCGAGCAGGCCATCGATCCGCGCAACGCGTATCTGATCCTGAGCATGCTCAAGGACGTGATCGTTCGCGGCACCGGTTCCGGAGCCCGTGTGCTCGAACGCCCCGACATCGGCGGCAAGACCGGGACCACGAACGAATTTCGTGATATCTGGTTCTCGGGCTTCGGCGCCCATCTGGTCACGACCGTCTGGGTAGGCTTCGACGATTTCACCACCCTGGGCCAGCGCGAGTATGCGTCGCGGACCGCGGTCCCGATCTGGACCCAGTTCATGCGTACCGCTATGGAGGGGGTTCCGGTGCGCGACTGGCCATTGCCCGACGGCCTGGTCCGGGTCAGCATGAATCCGTATACCGGCGCGCTGAGCAATGGCGATCCCGGCGCAATCAACGAGCTGATTCGGCGCGAAGACATCGATCTGATTCGCTATGGCCAAGGCGTACTTGGGGGAACCAGCCCTGAGGAAGAGGCCGTCTACGACATCTTCTGAAGCCGCGAACCGTGGCTCCAGCCACCCGGCACGAGCCGCTTGGCCAGAACTCGCAACGAACGCTCGATGACCAGTCGCCGCGACCAGCAATTGACCGCACGCGTCGTTCGCGAGGCGGCGCGCATGATGCACGAAGACAGCATCCACGACCCGGCGATCGCGCGAAGAAAGGCGATGGCTCGGCTGCGGGTCCATGATCGCCGCCAATTGCCTGATCTTCACCTGATCGAACTGGCTTTGGTCGAGTACCGGCAACTGTTCGCGAGCCATGAGGGCAGTGCTCATCTGCACCGCCTGCGCGCCTCCGCAAGCGCCGCGATGCGCTTCTTCGACCGCTTTCAGCCGCGCCTGGTCGGTTTGGTGCTGCAAGGCGGCGCCAACGAGCGAACACCGGTGCAACTGCACCTGCATGCTGACCATCCCGACGAGGTCGCGTTGTACCTGCTCGATCACGGCATCTCTTCCCAGGGGCGTGAGCGCTGGTTGAAACTAGGGCGAAAACAGGCATCGCGTCTGCCCGGACACGACTTCAATGCCGACGGCGTTGACTTCGAGCTTACCGTGCTTCCGCTGGCCTGCCTGCGGCAACCGCCGCTGGACGAGGACGGGCAGCCCACCCGGCGCGCCAGTCTGTCCGAGGTCGAGCGGCTGCTACCGACCTCATGACGCGGTAGTTCCTTTGAGTTCGCCGAAGATCAGTTGCCGGTCCGACTGGCGATTCCGACGTAGTCGCGCTGCACCGCTCCAGTGTAGACCTGGCGCGGGCGCCCGATCCTGGCACCGGCGTCGCCACTCTGCTCCAGCCAATGCGCGGCCCAGCCGGCAGTGCGGGCGATCGCGAACATCACCGTGAACATCGAAGTCGGGATTCCCAGCGCCTTGTAGATGATGCCGGAGTAGAAATCGACGTTGGGATACAGCTTGCGATCGACGAAGTAATCATCTTTCAGCGCTGCCTGCTCCAGCTCCATCGCGACGTCGAGCAAGGGATCGCTGACACCCAGTTCATCGAGCACCTGGTGGCACATTTCGCGAATGATCATCGCTCGCGGATCAAAATTCTTGTAGACCCGGTGACCAAAGCCCATGAGGCGGAAACCGGAGTTCTTGTCCTTCGCTCGCTCGACTGCCTTGGCAACATGACGAGCATCGCCGATCTCCTCCAGCATCTTCAGCACCGCTTCGTTGGCTCCGCCGTGGGCGGGACCCCAGAGGGCGGCGATTCCGGCAGCCACACAGGCGTAGGGATTGGCCCCGGTCGACCCGACCAGGCGCACCGTCGATGTCGAAGCATTCTGTTCGTGATCGGCATGAAGGATGAACAGCAGATCGAGAGCCCGGGCGGCGACCGGCGGCAGTTGCAACGGCTCGCTGGGCACCTCGAACATCATGTGCAGGAAGCGGTTGGAATAGTCGAGATTGTTGCGCGGAAATCGGATCGGCCAGCCGATCGAGTACCGGTACGCCGCTGCGGCAATGGTCGGAATTTTGGCGATCAGCCGGATCGCCGCCAACCGCCGGTGCTCCGGATCATCCATATCCAGCTTGTCGTGATAGAACGCCGCCAGCGATCCGATCACTCCACAGAGCATCGCCATCGGGTGAGCGTCATAGTGGAAACCATGCATGAACGTCTTCACCGACTCGTGGATCATCGTATGGTGAGTGACCTCGTGCTCGAATGCTCGCAATTCGTCGCCGCCGGGCAGCTCGCCATTGATCAGCAGATACGCAACTTCCAGGAAGTTCGATTCCTTGGCCAGTTGCTCGATCGGGTAGCCGCGGTACAACAGGATGCCCTCGTCGCCATCGATATAGGTGATGGCACTTTGGCAACTGGCGGTATTGACGAAACCCTGGTCATAGGTGAAGTGCCCGGTGTCTCGATACAACTTGCCAATGTCGATCGTGGCCGGGCCTAGGCTGCCCTCGATCAACGGCAACTGGCTGGACTTGCCGGTGTTGGCGTCGGTGAGCTCGACCTGTTTCGACATGAAAACCTCCTGGAATCGGGCTGGCGCGCTCGACCGATCCGAGCATCCCGGTCGGTCCGGCGCCTTGGCTGTGAATGAAAGGCGATGCCGTCCCGGAGCCCGAGCGGCACGTGTATTGCATCGCGTCATTATCGCATACGGCAGCGGACGGTGATCCGGGTCTGGTCGCGTTCGGTCTCCGCTTCGACGAAAGTCCAATCGCGGGAACAGAACGGCAGACGCGCGCAAGCGCGCGGCCGCCTCAAGACGGTCGCGGCGACAATCCTCAAACCAGGGGCCGCCCGGCTGCGGGCAGCCGGTCAGACTTGGAACTGATCAGCTGCGCCCAGTGCCAATGGCTAGCGGCGGCTAGCGGCCGCGACCGGGCGCGGCGAGAGCGGGTTACTTGCCGGCGTAGCGGCGACGGAAGCGATCGACCCGGCCGCCAGTGTCGAGGACCTTGTGCTTGCCGGTGTAGAAGGGGTGCGACTTCGACGAGATCTCGACCTTGACCAACGGATATTCGTTGCCGTCTTCCCAGGCAATGGTGTCCTTGGTGTGAATCGTCGAACGGGTCAGGAAAGCGAAGCCGGCGTTGGCGTCCTGGAAGACGACCTCGCGGTACTTGGGGTGGATATCGGGCTTCATATTGGAGGCCTTGGTAAAAGCAAGCGCGAAAGCATAGCCGCGAACACCTCGCCCGCGCAAGCCCGACCGATCCGCCAGGAGCCGAGGTGATCTCGGAGCGTGATGGTCAGGATCGGCGCGGCGGTCAAGGTCAGGCCTGACAATAGACGCGATTGATTGCCAGACACCGCCCTCGATCAGCGCGGACAGGACATCGGCCGCGCCTGCAACTCATTCGGCGCCGCAACCAGGCCGCGCCAGTCACCGATGTCCGAGTCCGGCTGCTCCAACCCGAGCCAGTAGACGTGCTGTTCCTCGACGCGCTCGTTCAGTTCCGCCTGATATCCTTGACTGCGCATCTCGGCCTGACGGCGCTCGGCATTGGCGCGATCGCGAAACAGCCCCAACGAGATCGTGTTCTCGCGATCTCCAGCGGTCACCACGTAGTAATCCCGGACACCCGCGGTCGCCAGCGCGCGCGCGGTCTCCAGCGCCTGACTGCGGTTGGCAGAGGCCGGAAGGTAGACCCAGTAACCTCGAAAACGGCGCTCGGTGTCTTCGCGAGTGTCCAGCACCCGGCCGGCCGCCGCCAAGGCCGTTTCCGCCTGACGTAACTCGGCCTGGGTCTGGAATGGCCCGATCTCGACACAACGGGCGATACCGGCCGGACGTGCCGCGACTGCCATTGCCGGCAGCGACTCCGGTTCTGGAGCCGTCGCCAGCTCGGCAGCATCGCCCATCCCCAGGCTGCCCAGGTGCTCACCGAGCAAGGTCAGCACGGCAACGCCTGGATCGGTCGGCGGCAATGCCGGATGCGCCGACGACGGCGCCAGCCATAGCCACATCCCGGCGGCGATGTTCAGAGCCAACAGCAGCAGAAAGACGGCGCGCACGACCATGGTGACAGTGTAGCCGGCAGCGGAGCCGACCGCAGCAGGTATCGGCCAGCCCGCGCATCGGTGCCCGCGAACCGATGATCTACGGTGCCGAGCGCGCCCACCAGGCCAAACCTTCCAGAACCAGATGCGGACGCAGCCGCACTGGCGGCGACAACCACGGCGCCAATCGCGTGGCGTCACCACCGGCCAGCAGGACACGACAGGGCACACGAGCCGACGGCAACCGGCGGCAGCGCTCAATCAAGGCCAGAGCCGATTGCAGGCAGCCGCTGGCGATCGCATCGCCGCTGTCGGCAGCGAGCTCCAGGCTCTCTCGACCCTCGCCGTAGACCGCCAAAACCGGGGCGGCGGCAAGCAAGCCCGCACGCATGGCGACAAGACCCGGGGCGATCAGACCGCCGGCATGCTCGCCGCCGGGCAGCAGCAGATCCAAGGTCAGCGCACTGCCGGCGCTGACCACCAGTTGGCGCCGGCGTCGATCGTCTCGATGCGCCGCCAGCAAGGCCAGCCAGCGATCGACACCCAGGCGTTGGGGTTGCCGATAGGCACAGCGCACTCCATCCCGAATGGCTTCGGTCGCCGCCTGCCGCAACGGCAATTCCATACTGGCGAGGCACGCCAGCACGCGCTCGGTAATCGTCTGTTCGACGACACTCGCGAACACGATTTCGTCGAGGCCGAGTCGACACCATTGCGACATCAGATCGGGCAACCGCGACAGCCAATCCGATTCCGCGACAATCGTCCGCGAATCCAGGTGCCCACCTCGAGCAAGCGCCCATTTCAGCCGGGTGTTGCCAAGATCGATCAGCAACCGGATACCGCCGTTGCCGCCGTTGTCGTCCGGGTGCACTGATACCGGGCCGCCGCGCTTGGACATGCTCAAACTGGCCGGACACTGGTATCGGCACTGTACAGCCGCAGCTCTCCTGCCGAGGTCGAAACCCGGAGGGCGCCATCCGCAGCCAACCCAAGCGCCTGACCATGACAGCGCACGCCGTTCTGCTCGAACTCCAATTCGCGCCCGGCAAGAACGTCATGATCGGCGAAACGGAGCAGGAAAGGCGCCAGACCCTCATGCCGGAACCGCTCTGCCGCGGCCAGCAAGGCGATCGCCAACTCGGCCGCGAGCACACTTCGATCGGTCATCATCCGATCACTCGCGGCCGCCAGCTCGAATAACGCCGTCGGCATCTGGTCCAACGGCGCTGCCGCGACATCGCTTGGCGGGCTGCGCAAGTTCAGTCCGACGCCGACCACCGCCGCCGCACCTGCACCGGCGAGCCCAGGTGCCACCTCGACCAGGATCCCGCCAAGCTTGCCCGCTGCGGTGACCAGATCATTCGGCCACTTCAGGCCGACCTCACACCACCCCTTCGCATGCAAGGCGTCAACCAGAGCCACGCCGGCAACGATCGCCAGCCCGGGCAATTGCGCCAATGGCCGACCGGGGTCGAGCAGGATTGACCACAACAAGGCGTCACCGTAGCGACTGCGCCAACGCCGCTGCCTGCGTCCCCGGCCTGCGCTCTGACACTCGGCGAAGCACAACTGCGGCGCTGGTTCTCCCGCCGCCGCAGCGGCCAGCAGAAAATCACTGCTGGACTCGATCAACACATGAACCTGCGCCGGGATTGGCCAGCCGGCCTGCGCCAGCGCTGCTGTGATGACGGCTTCCGACAACGGTGTCGCTTCCGGCCGCCAGTGCAGGTGCTGCCGGTCCAACTCGATCGGCAGGCCGAGTTCGGACCAGGTCGCCAGCTGACGCTCGAGCATCGCCGCCGAACCAAGCCTCTGCTCGACCTCACTGCGCAGCAAGCATCCGGCACGCACCAAGTCGGCGACCACGGCGTTGACCATCAAATGCCCCTCCGGCGCGGCAGGCCGAAGCACCCCCGGCGATCGACGGCACTACCCTGGCACTGGCAGGAGTCCAGCGCTGCGGCAGCCGAGAGCACTGATGCGAAATTCTGGATGGACATGCGACCCTTGTTGCCTTGCCGGCATCATTGGACAGTGTCCGACAATCGTCCCAGTGTTCGCCAGCGGACAGCAGCGCACGAGGCACGCCACCGGATAATCAGATAGTTACAGGCCAGAAAAACTTGGCACGCCGGATGCTTTAGACCGCTTGCCATCCTGATTTCAAGGAGCCCGACATGAACTTTCTCCTGCCCCGCATCGTATTGCTGCTGGTGATGCTGATCGCCTCGGTCTGGGCGCTGCTGGATCGTCCCGGCGCGCTCGCCGCAGAATCGGCTGCCGACTGTGCCATCGAAGCAGTCGAAGTCAATGGCTCGGATGCCAATGGCCGGCGCGACATTGGACTCGTCCGAGAGATCCGATGGCAGAGCTTCTTGCCAGGCACGCTGCGCTAGAACGACTTCGACCGCGCGGGCTGGCGCTGGCGGCAATTCCCGCGATGCCGCACACTTCCGGACCATGTTCTCCTGGTTCCGCTCCCGACGGTCGCCGGTCGCGATCCCCGATGAAGCTTGGCGCGGCGCTTGCCTCGATATCGCCTGGGTCCACAGCCTGACGTCGGCGCAATCGACTCGGCTGCGCGAACACACCGGATGTTTCCTGCGCGACAAGCGTTTCGCCGCTGCCGCCGGACTGGATCTGGATGACCGGGATTGTTTGCGCATTGCCGTGCTTGCCTGCCTGCCGGTGTTGGCACTGGGCTACGAGTGGTTGCGCGGCTGGAACGAGGTCATCGTCTACCCAGGGCAATTTCGGGTCCGGCGCGAATGGCAGGACGACGACTCCGGGATCGTCAATCAGTCGCATGACTGGCTGGCCGGAGAGTCTTGGCTGCAAGGTCCGCTGATCCTGTCGCTGGATGACATCCGTCTCGACCTGGATCAACCCTACGAGGGCAACAACCTGGTTGCCCACGAAATCGCCCACAAGCTCGACATGCTCGACGGCTGCAGCGACGGCGTTCCGCCGCTGCCGCAGGCCGACCGGCGTAGGCGCTGGATCGGCACTTTCCAGGCGGAGTACGAACAATTCTGCAACGATGTCGAAGCGGGCAAGAAAACCTGGCTGGATCCCTATGCTGCCGAGGCCCCCGATGAATTCTTTGCCGTCACCAGTGAAAGCTATTTCTCGGCCCCCGATCTGCTCGCGCAGGCGCTACCGGCGGTTTACCGGGAACTGCGAGCCTTCTACGAAATCGAACTGACCGTCCCTGCACTTGCTGAACCCTAGTGTGGTGTTTCGCTCTTGGATTGCACTTTCCCCTGATCGCCTGCTGCCGGCATGCAGCGCGCAAGCCAAAGCATTAGACTTGCAGGCTGTTTCCCGATATTCGCCGTTGCTGGAGGTAGTTCGTGCTTATCCGACAGGCCCGTTTGGCTCCCGTGCTCTTGCTGTCCTGTGCATCGGCGCTGGCGTCCGGACCCCGTTTCTTGATCGAGATCGCCGATACCAGCGCCTACCGGATCAGCCACGAGCGTCTGGTCGAACTGGCCCCGGATCTGGGCGAGATCGCCAGCGAACGACTCCGCCTCAGCGTTGCCGGCGAGCCCAGGCACCTGCATGTCGAGGATGGCGGCGATGGCCGTTTTGGACCTGGGGACCATTTAAGCTTCTTCGGCGAACGGTTGCGCGGCCAACAGGGTTGGTTCGACACCTACGCCGTGCACAATGTCTATACGCTGGAGATCGACAGCGCTGCAGTTCCGCCGTCGGTGCAAGTACCCGACCTCGGTAGCGCCACGGCCGCCGCAAGTCTTCGCCGTGAGCTCCGCCTGGAAGAGGAGAATCTCCAGATCCGCTTGAGCAACCAATGGGTCCAGCCCGGCGAGGAACCCGATCTCTGGCACTGGGCAAAACTGACCCAGGTTGATCCGGAGCCGTTTCGCACCGCGTTTGCCATGCCGGCCCTGGCTGGCGAGGGACAGGTGCGGATGCGCCTGGGCTTCCGCGGCCTGTCCGAGATCCGCCTGCCGCGTGACCAGAGCCAGTTGTCGAAACCAGCCGACCACCGGGTCGAGATCCGCATCAACGGGCAACTGATCAAGACCAGTGAGTTTGAAGGCCGCGATGAGAGCAGCATCGAGTTCGAGTTGCCGGCCAGCGCACTGCAAGCTCAGAACAACGAGCTAGAGTTGCGCGTACCACGCCGACATCTTCCCGGCCGGGACGACGCCATTGTCGACGTCGTGATGTTCAACTACCTGCATCTGAACTTTCCGATTGCCGGCAATCTCGATGCCGACCCTCTTCCGATCCAAGTCGAGCGTCCGGGCTTTGCGCGGCTGCACTCCCAGGCGAACCAGAGCCTGCTGCTGTACGCACGAAACGGGCATCGCATCGATGGCCGACCCGAGGCAGCGGGACAGTGGCACTTCGATGCGCTGGCCAGTGGCGAATATCAGCCTGTCGCCGATGGCAGCTACGCCGAACCGGCGAACCTGCGCTTGACCTCCGGCACCGGCTGGCGCGATGTCGATCAAGGCTATGACTATTTGCTGATCGTCCACCCCGATCTGCTCGCCGCCAGCCGGCCGCTGGCCGAGCATCACCGCAGCAACGGACTTCGGGTGGCCGAGGTCGATGT
>CAZFUH010000061.1:0-15175 GCA_964522235.1 uncultured Rhodanobacteraceae bacterium | reverse complement strand
GCTCGGCGGCAGTCAGGCGGTTCCAGTCCAGGCGTTTCATGCCAATACCTGCTCGACGTTCAGAACCATCAGGCTGCGCGCACCCAGTTGCCGCAGGGCTTCCAGATGCTGCCAGTCCAGGCTGCGATGACACAGCGCCTGCAAGGCGATGTCGTCGGGCTGCCCGTCCAGGCTCATCACACTGGGTGCTTCTCGCGACGGCAGCAGCCGGGTTATTGCCGGCACCGCCGAGCGCGGCGCGCGCAGCATCAGCAGCCGGACGCCGTGGCCGGACAACACGCCCTCGATCCGTGCACTCAACTCGGACATGTGCTCGGACAAGGCCGGCGACAGGTTGCGCGGCGTCACCGCCAGCACCGCCTGACTGTCGAGCACGCTTTGCACCTCGCGCAACTGATTGGCGGCCAGGGTCGCGCCGGTCGATACCAGATCGCATATGGCTTCGGCCTTGCCCAGGCGCGGCGCGATCTCGACCGAACCTGTGAGCACGACGATCTGCGCCGCCACCCCTTGCTGTTGCAGCCAGCGGCCGAGCAGTCCGGGATACGACGTCGCTATACGCAGGCCGGCAAGATCGGAAACGCCGTCATAGTTGGCTTCCTGGGGCATCGCGATCGCCAGCCGGCAGGCGCCGAAACCGAGCTCGAAGCGCGCCTGCGGTGCCGGCGTCGACGCATCCGCGAGCAGACGACTCTCGTCCAGGACGTTGCGACCGACGATGCCCAATTCGCAGCTGCCTTCGACCAGCAGACCGGGAATATCGTCGTCGCGCACCAGCAATACATCGACCGGCAGGTTCTCGCCATACAGGAACAGACGGTCGCGACTGCTGCGAAATGCCAGGCCGGCACGACGCAGCAGGTCCAGCGATTGCTCGGACAGCCGTCCGGACTTCTGCACCGCGATACGCAGACGGTCTCGCGCCGGGTTCATGTCGACTCCTTGATCTGCAATTGGCCCTTCGCCTGGAGTCGCGCTGCGGCCAGGCCGTAGCCGCCGCTGCCATGCTCCAGGGTTCGTGCGACGCGGCCGATCGTCGTGATGCTGACCGCGGTGTGCTCGTGAATCTCGCGATACGGTTCGCCCGCCAGCAGATGCGGCACCACGCACCAGCGATCGCGCATTGCTTCGCGCTCGGCCGGTGTACACAGATCGTCGAGAAAGGCGCGCATCTCGTCGACCGTGCGCAACGACAACAACGCCCGACAGAGCATGAGTTCGCTGCTGTCGGAATCGACTTCCGGCTCGATCGCCCGCTTCTTCATCTTATTAATGCACTAACGCGTTAATACGTTGCGCATAGTAGGGCCACCGCCTTGGCGGGGTCAAGAGCCTCGCATCGGGCCGAATCCAGCTCGATCGACAGGAAAACGGGCGCACGCAGCCCGGCTTGACCAGGATCAAGTGGCCGCAGCGGCCCCTCCTGGGATAATGGCGATACCGGGAACCCGACCAATGCCGCGGTTCAGACCGCCGAATTCGACCAGATCAACCGCAATGATGAGCTCGACCGCCCTCCCCGCACCGACGACTGCCGGACGCAGCTACGCTACCGAACATGTCACCTGGGTCCGGCACTGGAACCAGGACCTGTTCAGTTTTCGCACCACCCGCGACCCAGGCTTCCGATTCATCAGCGGCCAGTTCGTGATGATCGGACTTGAAGTCGCCGGCAAGCCCCTGATGCGCGCGTATTCGATCGCCAGTCCGAGCTGGGAAGAGCACCTGGAGTTCTTCAGCATCAAGGTTCCGGACGGACCGCTGACGTCGCGCCTGCAACATCTGCAGGTCGGTGATCGAGTACTGATCAGCCGCAAGCCGACCGGCACCCTGGTGCTGACCGATCTGAATCCCGGCCGGCGCCTGTTTCTGCTCGCGACCGGCACCGGACTGGCACCGTTCCTGAGCGTGATTGCCGATCCGGACACCTGGGAGCGCTTCGAGCACGTTGTCGTCGTGCACGGAGTCCGGGAGGTTGCCGACCTTGCCTACGCAGACTGGCTCAGCCACGGTCTGGCCAATCATGAGCATCTGGGCGAGCTCGTCCGCGGCCGGCTGCACTACCTGCCGACGGTGACCCGAGAGGCCTTTCACAGCCGCGGCCGGATCACCGATCTGCTCGACAGCGACGAGCTGACTGCGCGCATCGGCCTGCCGGCGCTCGATCCAGCCCAGGATCGGCTGATGCTGTGCGGCAGCCCGCAAATGCTCGTCGACACCGCGGCCCGCCTGGACGCGCGAGGCTTCGTGATCTCGCCGCGCACGCGCGAACCGGGCGACTATGTGATCGAGCGCGCCTTCGTCGACAAGTGAGACGGCTCAGCGCGAGCGGACACGGTCACCGTCCTCGATGATGCGATCGGGATGGACGATGACCACGGCCTCGGCGGTCAGCCCGCTCAAGATTTCGGTGTAACCATCACCTTGAAGACCGATGACCACCGGAGTCCGCCGAGCCCGTCCGGCGTCAACCCGGAACACGGCATGACCGTCGCCGTCACGGAATACGGCACTGGTCGGCGCCCGTAGACCATCCTCGACCTGACGCAGAATGAATCGGGCATGGACCCGGTAGGCGTCACCCAGGCGCTGCCAGTCACGGCGCGGACTGGTCAGTTCGACGATGACCCAGACCCGTTGCTCTTCAACGCCCAGGGCCGAAAACTTTGTGAACCCCCCCGGTTCGATCCGCCGGATGCGCCCGAGCAAGGTCTGTGGTTCACCCCAGCGCAGCAACTCCACGACCATGCCCTCACGCAGGCGAACGGCGTCGGCCGACAGCACTTCGATCTCGGCTTCCAGGTGCGTGGGGTCGCCGATTTCAATCAAGGCCTCGCCAGCCTGGACTGGACGCTCGCTTTCAAAGTGGCGACGCAGCAGGACGCCAGCCACCGGCGCGCGCAGGTGCAATGACGCGTCATCGCCGGTCTCACCATCGCCGAAGCGCAGTGCCGCCCGTGCCAGCTCCAACTCGTGCGCGGCCGTTGCACGTGCAAAGCGTGCGCTGGCCAGAGCGCGTTCGGCCAGCTCCCGCTCGGTCGCGGCTCGCTCGCCGACATCGGCGGCGACCAGGCCGCGGGCAGCCAATGCGGTCAGACGCGCGGCATCGGCGTGCGCCTGTTCGAACGCCGCCGCAGCCGCCCGCTGCTGCTGTTCGGCACCGGCCAGCCGCGCCTGCGCCGCTGCGATCGCCGCTTCGGCACTCTCTCGACTGCGTCGATCCAGCGGTGCAGCGGCGACCGGATCGAGCACGATCAGCACCTGACCGAGCTCGACCGGATCCCCCGGCTCCAGGTCCAGGCGCCGTGCCCTGGCCGCAACCGGTGCCGCGACCTGGTAGTGATCGACCACCCGCGTGCGCCCCTCGGCATCGACACTTTCGCGCACCGGACCATGATCGACCCGGCCGGTGTCGATCAGACGCGCGCTCGGCCACAGCGCCACCGCGATCAGGATCGCGACGACGACCAGGGCCAGCCAGATTCGGGGAGAACGCAAGACACCCATGACTGCCTCATTCGTTTGACTTCAGTACCGCAACCAGGTCCAGCCGGTCCAACCGTCGGCGCACCAGGGCGCCGGACACCGCCGTGGCTGCCAGAATGACCAAGGCGGCGAACGCGAAGCCCGCCGGCGTCAGCACCAGCGGGATGCGGTACAGATCGGACTGGAACGCCTGCACCAGCAGTGCCGCCATCCCCCAGCCAAACAGCATCGCCGGGATCAGGGCCAGGAAACTGAGCGTGAACAGCTCCCCCAGCAGCAAGGTCCGTGCCTCGGCACGGGTGTAGCCCAGTACCCGCAGACTGGCCAGCTCGCGACCACGTTCAGCCAGGGTCAGGCGCGCAGCGTTGTAGACGACCCCGATGCAGATGCTCGCTGCGAGCAAGGTCGCGACCAGGGTAAAGGTCAGGATGCCACGCGCCATGGTGTCGCGAAAACCCGCGATCGTCGCCATGCGATCGCTGACCGAAGCGATCCGCGGCGCCTCGCGCAAGGCCCGCACCAGGGGTACGCGGGCCTCGTCGTCGATCATCAGCCAGGCGCCGCTGATCGCCTCGCCTTCGCCGAGCAGGCGGTTGACGGTCTCACGGCTGGCGTAGGCACCGACACCCAGGTATTCGCTGACGACACCGGCCAACACGACCTGGAGACGACGTCGGTGGCCTTCCAGGAACTCGATCTCGACACGATCGCCGGGCTGCAGATCGAGCATGCCGGCAAGGTAGTCGGTGAGCAGGATGCCGTCCTCCGGCGCCGGTACCGGCCGCAGCCCGGTGTCCAGCACGCGCTTGAGGTCGGCGCCATGTGGCAGGCCCTGCAAGACCGTGCGGAAGCTGCGATGACCGTTGCGCAGCTCGACACCGGCAGAGCGGAACGGCTCCACCGACTGCACGCCCGGCAACGCCGCCAGATCGAACGCGGCGCGCAGACTGGTCGGCTCGACGAAGCCGACGCTGAGGTCATCGCGTTGCGCGAAGCCGAACTGGACATCGACCATGGTCTCCACGGCGGCGCCCTGGAACCGTGCCATGACCAGGATGCCGCCGGCCAGGCCGATGCCGATCACCGACAGGCTGGAGCGCATGGGACGGCGCTCAAGATTGCGCACGATCATTCTCGCAGCCGGGCTGAGCAGGTGGCCAAGGCCCAGGCGCTCGCTCCACGAACGCCGAAAGCTCGGCGGCGCTTCCGGTCGCATTGCTTCGGCCGGCGCCAGAGCGAAGGCCCGCGCCAGACCGCCGGCAGTGCCGAAGCCGGCAGCGAAAAAGGCAAAGCCGAGTGCCAGCACGATCAGGCCGGGCTCCAGCCGCCAGACCAGATACGGGAAGCTGTAGAACACCATATAGACGCCGGACAAGGCGTGGCCGAGCCAGCTTCCGAGCAGCAAGCCGGGTCCGATACCGATCGCGACCATCGCCAATGCCAGCTGACCGTAGTGCATCGCGACCTCGGTGCGGCTGTAGCCGAATGCCTTCAGCACGGCGATCTGTTCGCGCTGGCTTGCAATCAACCTGCCGAGCACGACGTTGAGCAGGAACGCCGTGACCAGCAGGAAAATAGCGCTGAACATCTGTGCCATGACCTTGAGCTGCTGCAGTTCCTCATCGAGAAAGCGATGCGACAGCTGCAGATCGCGACCGTATGCGCCAATCCCCCCGTATGGATGCAGCACCGCATCGAGACGATCGATGACATCCTGCTCGCGGGCATCCCGCCGCAGGCCGAGCGTGAGATCGTTGAATGCCCCGTACAGGTCGAATGCCCGCGCCAACGGCTCGCGTGGCATCCACAGAACACCGAAGCGCTCGAAATCCGGAAACACGTCGCCAGGTCGGATCTGGTACACGAACTCCGGCGATAGACCGACCCCGGCTACGCGCAGCGACTGCCTGCGACCGTTGAGAATCGCCACCAGACGATCACCCGGCTGCAAGCCATGGGCGTCGGCGAACGATTCACCGAGCACCACCTCATCATCGGCCTGTGCCAGCGAACCACGGCGCAGAAAGATTCGGTTCAGTCCGGGATCCTCGGGCTCCGGCAAGGACACGAACTGGCCGACGACCGGATCGTCAAAGCCGTCCAGTTCCAAGCTGGCGAACGCGACCACCCGCGCCTGCGCAGCACGGACGCCGGGCAGTGCGCGCACCTCGGCCAGCAGCCCCAATGGCGCACGCTTGACCTGCGCGAAGACTTCGGCGAAACGGTATTCGCTGTAGTACAAGGTGCGGGTGTCGCTCAGCGCGCCGTGGTTGCTCAGCGCCATCACCATGGTACCGATGCCGCTGGCCATGACCAGGGTGATCGCCAGCACCTGGCCGCGCAGCTGCCACAATTCACGCCATAGTTTTCGTTGCAGGGTCCGCACCGAAATGACCGATCAGCACCGTGAGCCGAACTGTAGTTTGTGACGTCGCTCGCGCACCGTGATCATTCGTTGCCCACCGCCGGCAACGGCTCGGGGCGATGCAGCAGGTAGCCCTGCGCAAAGTCGACGCCAAGTTCCCGCAGGGCGACCAGGGCAGGCTCGGTTTCCACGCATTCGGCGACGATCCGTAAGCCGGCCTGGTGCCCGATTTCGACGATGGCGCGAACGATCGAAAGACTCATCGGATCGCTGTTGATGCGCTTGATGAAACTGCCGTCGATCTTGATCAGATCGACCGGCAGTTGTCGCAGATAGCCGAACGAAGCCATTCCGGTGCCGAAGTCGTCGAGCGCGAAGCGACAGCCGACCGTGCGCAGACGGCGCATGAACGAACGCAGCGAACGGATGTCGCCCACCGCCGCCGTCTCGGTGATCTCGAAGCAGAGCCGGCCGGCCGGCACCTGGTGGCGGTCGATCGCGTCGAGCAGAAAGTCCGCGAAATGTTCGTCGTCAACGGTCGCACCGGACAGGTTGATGGCACAGGTCGCCAAAGGCTGACCATCGATTCGCAGTCGGCGGAACCGTTTCAGCGCCGTTTCCACCACCCAGCGATCGATCTGCGGCATCAGGCCAAAGCGCTCGGCGGCCGGCACGATGTCGGCGCTGGACACCGAACGGCCCTGGTCATCGCGCATGTGCAGCAGCAACTCGACATGGACACCGGAATCACCGCTGGCGTCGTTCAGCGGGATCAGTTTCTGGAAATCCAATCCGATGCGGTCATCGGCCATGGCTTCGCGCAGCTGCCCGACCCATCGGGTCTCGAGCCGCCGCTTCATACTTTCCGGGTCCACTTCGCTGGAAACTCGAACACGGTTGCGGCCGTGTTCCTTGGCCAGAAAGCACAGCATGTCGGCCGTGGCCAGCAGATCCTGCGGACTCATCCCTGGTCGGTCCAGGAACACCAGGCCGAGACTGGCGCTGACCGGGTAGCGACGGCCGTCACAACGAAAGACGAAGTCGGCGATCGTCTGCCGCAGCTGTTCCGCCGAAGCGCGCGCGGCCGATTCGCGGCCGTCAGCCAGAACCACGCCAAACTCGTCGCCGCCCAATCTCGCCAGCGCATCCCCGGGTTCAAGCGCGGACTGCAGCTGCATCGCCAGCCGGCGCAAGAGTTCGTCGCCGGCGGCATGGCCGCTGCTTTCGTTAACCACCTTGAACTGATCCAGGTCGAGGTACAACAAGGCACGTGGCCCGCGACCGGCATTGACCGCGGACAACGCCGCCGACAAGGCATGTTCGAATCCGCGCCGGTTGTACAGGCCGGTCAACTCATCATGTGTCGCCTGATGACGCAGACGCTCGGCCAGTTCGCGCAGATCGGTGACATCGCTGGCGACGGCCAGCAAGCGGTACTCGCCTTCAAGTTCGATCCGGGAGACCGACAGATTGGCCCAGAAGCCGCTGTCGGCACCGATCTGAACGATCTGATCCAGCAGCGGATGCCCGTCTTCACTAACCCTGCGAAGCTTTTCGGACAGTTCGGGATTGGCCAGCAGCCGATCCAGCTCCATCGGTTCGGTCTGACCAGGCAAAATGCCTAGACGGCGGCGCCCGGCACGATTCAGGTATTCGATCCCGCCATCGTCGACACGTGCGACCATCACCATCGCCGGCAACAGCTCGTTCAACGCCCGGAAGCGCGTCTCGCTGGTCTTGAACCGTGCTGCCAAGCGACGCGACTCGAGTTCGATCCGGACCCGGGTTCCGGCCAGCGACCACACGGCCAGCGCCAGCATCGCGCTTGCCAGCAGACCGATCAGCAGGGTCAAGACCGGCCACCGCCACAGCGGTACCGCCGCCGGCACGGCGTCCATCTGGATGCGCCAGGTGCGGGTGCCGAAACGCACCTGATCGACGAACGAGAACCGGGCCGTACCGTCGACAGCGCCGTCAGGGCGGCTGCGGAACAAGCGATCGTCGAACTCCTCGCTGATGTCGACGACATCGATCCGGAACTGGCTGATCGCCTCGGCCGGGATCGAAGTTGCCAGCAAACGGTTCAGGTCGAACGATGCCGCCAGCGACCCGATCGCCCGAAGCTGCGCCTCGACCTGATCGGCCGGAGGACCGCCCGGTGTGAACACCGGCAATCGGATGGTTACGCCGCGGTCTTCCGTACCTTCCTGCTGCAACAACCGAAACGCGGCAGACATCACCGGGCGGTTGCTGTCGATTGCACGCTCCAGCGCCCGCATGTTCGCCGGCTGGCTGGCGACATCCAGACCGAGCACAGGCTCGTTGCCGGTGGTGGGCGCGATCATCCGGGTGATGTAGCGGTCTGGGCCATCGACGCTCCGCTCCCGTACCGAATAGGCCAAGGCCCTGAGCGCCGTGAAGCTACCATCGGCATCCAGCCCTTGATGCAACAAAATGAACTCTTCCTCGGTAAGATCGTCCGAGGACAGGAACACAGCCTGCACCGCCCGAACCAGCCGGCCGGCGAGATCCAATTCGTTGGAGACGTTGCCGACCGTGCGTTCAGCGATCCGCTCCAATTGGATCCGCTGATCTTCGACCACGGTTCGGTAGTGCCAGTGCGCAATGGCAGCGCTGAACGCCAGGCCGACGAGCAGTGCGGCTGCGGCTCGGATCAAAGCCGCTCGAGGCAGATCCCCAGGTTCGCGATGCTGATCGGCCATCGACGAGTCCGCCCTCCTCGAATCGACACAGAGTTGCCGGCTGAGCCTCACTGTAGTTCAAAAATCGATCGGACGATCACCAATGCAGAGTTCTTGGCTCGGCACGCTCGACATTGCGCAGTTCCCCGGCGATGCGGCCGTCACTGAGCTGGATTACCCGGTCGGCCATGGTCGCGATCACGGCATTGTGGGTGATGACAACCGTCAAGGCGCCGGTCTCGCGGTTGCTGCGCTCCAGCGCCTCAAGCACGCGCACGCCGGTGCGCGAATCCAGTGCCCCGGTCGGCTCGTCGCAGAGCAGGACTGCCGGTCGCTTGGCGATTGCGCGGGCAATCGCCACCCGCTGCTGTTCGCCGCCGGATAGCTGGGCCGGGAAATGATCCATGCGCTGTTCCAGGCCGACCAGGGCCAGCGCTGCTTCCGGCGTCATCGGCGCGCGTGCGATTTCTGTGACCAGGGCAACATTCTCGCGCGCGGTGAGGCTCGGGATCAGGTTGTAGAACTGAAATACGAACCCGACCTGCTCACGCCGAAATCGAGTCAGCGCCGCATCGCCGGCGGCAGTCAGTACATGGTCGCCACAACGGACGCTGCCGGCAGTCGGCGCATCCAGTCCACCGAGAATATTGAGCAAGGTCGACTTGCCGCTTCCGGAAGCGCCGAGCAACACGACGAACTCGCCCGCAAACAGATCCAGGTCGATGCCGCGCAGCGCATGCACTTCGACCTCGCCCATGCGGTAGACCTTGGTCAGGCCGCGGGCGCTGAATACCGGTTCGTGCTCGCTCGGCTCACCGATCATCGATGCCGACAGTCTAGCCCGCTTCGTTCATGAACCTTCCACTGCCTCCGCCGATCTCCGCGCTGTGGCGCGGCGTACTCCCGTTTGGCGGCTCGACGTAGCGCCAACCACGCCTTCGCCACCAAACAGTCCGTGCGCCGCACCACGGCACGATCTCGGCGCCCTCGAACGGCGCGGTGTCAGAAAGGCGGGCTAGGCGGGCTAGGCGGGCTGGCGCGCGGCCGGCAGCGCAGCCTATGCTGTGACGATGATTACGACATCCGAGCAAGTCCGTCTGGTCGAAGTCGGCGCGCGAGACGGCCTGCAAAACGAAGCAACCCTGGTACCGGCGGCGGTCAAGATCGAATTGATCGAGCGCCTGGTCGAAAGCGGCCACCGTTGCGTCGAGGCGACCAGCTTCGTCAGCCCGAAATGGGTGCCGCAACTTGCCGACGCCGCCGAGGTATTTGCCGGTGTCGCCCACCTGTTGCCGGAACGACCAGGTCTGAGCCTGCCGGTCCTGGTACCCAATCTCACCGGCCTGGAGCGCGCGCTGGCAGCCGGCGCCACCGAGATCGCAATCTTCACCGCCGCTTCGGAAGCATTCAACCGACGCAATATCAACGCCAGCATCGACGAGTCGTTGACCCGTTTCGAACCGGTCCTGGAGCGTGCCCGCGCCGAACGCGTGCGCGTGCGCGGTTACGTCTCGACCGTGCTCGGCTGTCCGTACCAGGGCGAGGTGCCGCTCGGCGATGTCGTCCGCGTGGTCAAGGCGCTCTATCAGGCCGGCTGCTACGAAATCTCGCTCGGCGACACCATCGGCGTCGGCACTGCCCATGCCGCCGCCGCGATGTTCACCGCATGCTGCAGCGAGGTTCCCGCGAGCGCGCTGGCAGTGCACTTCCACGACACCTGGGGGCAGGCCTTGGCCAATATTCTGGCCTGCCTCGAAGTCGGTGCCAGAACCGTGGACTGCTCGGTCGCTGGCCTCGGCGGCTGCCCCTACGCTCGCGGTGCCAGCGGCAATGTCGCCAGCGAGGACGTGGTCTATCTATTGCACGGATTGGGCCTGGACACCGGGATCGACCTGGATACACTGGCGCAGGTCGGTGCCTGGATCTCGGGCCGTCTCGGCCGCGACAGTCAGAGCCGTGCCGGACGTGCCGCGCTCGCCCGCCGCGAGCGGGAGCAGGATCGGGATTGACAATTACGACCGATATCGTACGATATTGAACTGAACCGCTCCGCCGCCAGCCCGGCGCGGACGGACCGAGGATGAATCCATGGCCCGCGCGCCTGCCAACAAACCAACCGAAGCCGAACTCGCGATCCTGCAGGTACTGTGGCTGAAGGGCCCCTGCACCGTACGCGACATTTACGAAGTCCTGTATCCGGATGACGACGCCAGCTACACGACCGCGTTGAAGCTGTTGCAGATCATGCACGGCAAGGGCCTGGTCGAACGCGACGAATCCGCTCGGGCGCACATTTACGCTGCGGCCGTCAGTCGTGACAGCACCGAAAAGCGCTTTGTCAGCGACGTTCTGCGACGCGTGTTCAACGGCTCCAGTTCGCAGTTGGTCCTGCAGGCACTTGGCTCGTCACCGCCGGCCAGTGCCGCCGAACTGGCCGAAATCCGGTCCTTGCTTGACGAGATCGAACGCAAACGCATCGAAGGTTGACCATGGAACTGCTGCCAAGCTTGCTGGAAGTCAGTCACACCCTGGCCTGGACCCTGATCCACTTCCTCTGGCAGGGCCTGTTGATCGGCGCGCTGTACGAATTCGGAAAGCGACGCGCCGACGGCAGCATCCGCAAGCAGCACAATTTGGCGATGGCCGCCCTCCTGATCCTGTTGCTGGCTCCGGTGCTGACATTCCAGTACCTGCAATCGGGTGCTGCGAGCGTCGAAGTCGCGCCCGTAGCTCAGACCATGAGCGTGCCGATCGAGATCGGCTCCGGGCAGTCGACGACCGCAGGTTTGACCCGCACGCAAACCGGCAACTGGACCGCCGCGCTGACCGCGATCTGGCTCTTCGGTGCCCTGTTGGCGTGCGTGGCTCTGCTGCGCGATCTGCATCGTCTGCGCCGGGCAATCGCGACGAGCCGGGAACCGCCGGCCGACCTGCTGGCGTTGCTGGCCGCGCAGATGCAGCGTCTGGACATCGGCCAGCCGGTGCGCCTGCGCCTGACCGCAACCGTGCACAGCCCCGGCGTCTACGGTTTTCTGCGGCCAGTCATCCTGCTGCCGATCGCGTTGGCGCTGAGCTTGCCACGAGACCAGCTGGAAACTCTGATTGCCCATGAACTGGCCCATGTTCGTCGCGCCGACTACATCGGCAACCTGTTGGCGATCGCCGCCCGTACCTTCCTGTACTTCCATCCGGCCGTGCACCGGATCTGCCGTGATCTGGAAACCGCGCGCGAGACGCTCTGCGACGACATGGTCATCGGTCTTCGCCTGGATCCACTGAAATACGCGCGGGCGCTGAGCAAGGCCGAGGAATTCCGGCAACAGGTCCCGATGCCCTTGCTGACGGCGACCGGCGGCCTACTCAGCCTGCGTGTGCGGCGCATCCTGGACCTGGAACTACAGGGCGATGGCAAGAAGCAGCGCCGCGGCAACAGCGCACCGCTGCTCCTGGTCGCTGCACTGCTGCTGACCGTCTTGGTCGCCGGTCAGCGCCTTTCGACGATCGAGCGCGGTACCGTGCGACCCGAGCTTGGCCTGGCCGCCAGCCTGATGCAACAGGCGGCGCCGAGTTTGCTGCCGTTTGAATCCAGTCCACTGACGCGACCGGTGCTGGCTCCGCTGAGCTTGGCCGCGGCCTCGTCCGCCGGTGCCGAATCCGTTGCCGCCGCAAGTGCCGCTGCGGTCGAGACAGTGACGGTCGCGCCGATCTCCATTGCAGCGACGGACAGCGTTGAAGCAATCCCGGTCGAGGCCGCGAGCATCGAGCCGCTCGCATTGACTGGGGTTCCGGACCTGTCGGTCGAGTCATTGACCGACGACTTCGACCCGGTGCTGGCCGCGACCACCGCGCCGGCGCAGGCGACGCCGGATGATGCGACCGTCAACCACGCCTCTGCCGACACCACCCAGCGTACTGCCGTGTCCGACTCGGGAGAGCGCGACCCAATCGCCCCGGCGAACCGCCCGGAGCCGAGCCGGATGGTTACGCCGAACTACCCGCGCGATGCACTGCGCACCAATGCCGAGGGTGTCGTCCAGGTCCAGTACCAGATCGACGGCAATGGTCGCCCAACCGGGATCCGAGCGATCGGGAGCGAGCCGCCGTTACGCGATTTCATCGACGCTGCGACCAACGCGATGTCACGCTGGCGCTTCCCGGCCGGCAGCGCCGAACCCAACCAGGTGTTCGTGCAGGAGTTCAGTTTCCGGCTCGGAGACAACAACTCAGACCATCAGTGCGAACTGCCGACCGGCACCCGAATCTGCCGTCGAGGAGCACGCTGACCGCCGGTCGGCGTTCGTGCATCACTGGCCCACCGGCAACGATATCGTTTCCGGCCAGGTGACCGTGATCGATCATTCGCAACTGAACAGAACGACTGCGCGCTACTGGCGTCCTTGAGCCTGTGGCAGTGGGCATTCGCTTTGAGTGAGCGCCAAACCCGCGCCCGGTCAACTATGAACTTGACCTGAATACTTGCCCATCGGTTGTCGATGGCGTGGCGTGGCTGCCTGGCAATTTCCGCTGAGGGATGAAAGGGACCGTAGCGCGTCCCTTCCTGTGCGACCCAACTGGAGCCCCATATGCACGCACTCATCTTTCGCCATCCCGCGCGCCCCACATCCATCGTCCGGTCAGGTCTGGTGCTTGTCGCAGCATTGCTCGTCAGCGGACCGATCCGGGCCACGACCTACAGTGTCGGAAGCAGCGCCAGTTGCACCCACAGTGGACTGATCAGTGCGTTGGCCGCCGCAGTCGCGGATGCTTCGCCCGGGCCGCATGAGATCAAGATCGCGTATCCAGCCATTGGCTTGGCCGACACCGATTACACCATCGCGGACCCCCAACAGGACATCGCCATACGCGGAGGCTACGCCAATTGCGCAGACGCAGCGCCGGCCGCGGGCGCCCGCACCGTGCTGACCAATTCTTTTGCCGGTCGCCGCGTGCTGGCGGTCAGCAACGCGTTGGCCAACCCGCGTCGCTTTGTCTATCTCAGCGCGCTGACCTTGCGTGGCGGCCAGAACCCGAGCAGTCTCTACGGCGGCGGCCTGCTGGTGAGCGGACGGGCAACGGTACAACTGCTCGATCAGACCTATATTCAGGAGAATGAGGCCGGAAACGGCGGCGGCGTCGGGCTGCTGAACCTCAGTGTCGATCCCGACCATGCCGCCACCCTCCTGGTATACGGTGGATCGCGCATCTGCGACAACCGTGCCGGTGGGCCCGGAGTCAATGGCAATGGCGGTGGTGTTCACATGCTGGGGTCGTCGGTGCTTCGCCTTTGGGACGGTCAGATCTGCGGCAACGAGGCGCGCCGTCATGGCGGCGGGGTCTACATGAATGGAGACGCCAATTCCATTCGGCTCGACCCATTGCCGGGGGAGATCGTGGAGATCTCGAGCAACGTCGCTGGCGATGGCGTGTTCTCGGCGACGACAGGATTCGGTGGCGGCATCTATGCCGGTCCGAATTCCGCGATTCAATACGAAACCGGCGGCACGCCACCTGCCGAGATTTCGCTGATCCTCGCTTCCAATGAGGCCAACTTCGGCGGCGCCCTGTTCGCCCAAGGCGGCGCGGAGGCAGACTCCCCGTTCACGGCGCTTGTCATGCGCAACGCCGCCTTGATCGGCAATCTCGCCCTGGGTCGCGGTGGTGCGGTCATGCTGCGCAATGCCGTTGATCTGCGTCTGGTCAAGTTTGGTGCCGGAATCTGCCAGTTCTTCGGGCCGACACCGTGTGTCTGGGGCATTAGCAACACAGCTGAGAACAACAGTTTTTCGACCTCGCTCGGGGGTGGTGGTTTCGCCTTCCTTGAACATGACACCGGAGCGCCACGTCCGGCGCTGCGTGTTGCCGGGGCTCTGCTCAGCAGCAACACGGATCCCAATGGCACGGCGGCCGTGGTCGATGCGCGTGACAACAGCTCGGTGCGCATCCTGCGCAGCGTGTTCAGCGGCAACAGTGCCGGAGGAAGTGTCACCTTCCGTGCTCTGATCGAGTCACGGGCAAACTCGTTGTTCGCCTACAACACGGTGTTGAGCAATTCGGTGACTCGGCTGCTGTGGCAGGGCGCAGGGTCGCAGGTGGACGCCACCGGCAGCATTCTGTATGCACCCAGCGTGACGCCGTTCGTCGGTGACGGAGGCTCCACCCTGGTGCACAACAATTGTCTGATCTCGCATACCAGCGTCGGCCTGCCGCCCGGGGTCACGGTGATGCCGCCGCAGCTCGGAGTCGACTACGCACCGAAGGGCGGTTCGCCGGCAATCGACGCTTGCAGCAACGGGGTTGGCGATATCCACTGGCCGTCAGGCCTGGATGCCTATGGCGCTTCGGCGCCGGTCAACGTGCCTAGCATTCCAAACATAGGCGGCACCTGGGATCTTGGCGCGGTCGAGCAGCGCGATATCGTCTTCTACGGCGGTTTCGGCACGCGGCACGCCAACTGATCACAGAATGTCAGCATGGTCCCGGTCGCATGTTCAGGACGGCCGGGACCGTCGCCTGGTTCGCTTGCTCAACGCCGGCTTCAGTTGTACGCGCTCAGATTGTGATCAGCACCAGGGTCAGTCGAAGCCGGCGCGGAACACCACCGGCAGTTGGGTCGGAAACAGGT
>CAZFUH010000060.1:3906-15185 GCA_964522235.1 uncultured Rhodanobacteraceae bacterium | reverse complement strand
CCGCCGACCATGAGGACGGAGCCTGGGCCGCGCTGCAGGAAAAGGGCTCTGAGAAGGCTTCGAAAACCGTTCGAAAAGAATATGCCTAATTAAATCAGTTATTTAACAGACCGTTAAGGCCGAGTGATTGCACCTGCTGTCGCAACTGTGCATCGTCCGGATCGGCGTCGAGGCGACTGCGCAGAGCAAGAATGCGAAAGCCCCGGCGCTCGGCCTCATCGGCCAGGCTGGTCAGCCGCGCCTGCATAGCCGAGCCGCGGCCCTGTCCGGCGAGGATGCGCAGTCGATCCAGCTCCAGCGCCAGGCCGACCTCGGCATGGTCGGCCACGGCGATGGCGGCGCGATCCAGTATCGGCAGCGCGTCGCCGGCGCGCTGTGCTGCGAACAGCGCCCGCGCCTGCAGCATCAGGGCCCTGGCCTGGGAACGTCTGTCGCTGTCACGGTCCAGACGCGAGGCGATCCGCTCCGCCGCGGCCTGCACACGTTCGGCCGAAACACCCTGGGCCAGATCCAGACTCAACAGGTCCAGTTCGCTGACGTCGGCCCAGTTGCTGCGGCTGTCCTGGCCGCGCAGTGTCCGCGCCTGCTCGAACAGTGTGCGCGCCGATTCGGCATCGCCGCTGAGGCGCAACAGATCGCCCTGGCTGGTCAACAGATGCGAGTGCGCAATCGGATCGCGGACCTGGTCGATAAAGCCGTTGGCCAACTCGAGCTGCGCCGCTGCCTGGTCCAGCTCCGCCAACGTCGTCAGTACGCGCACGTGCACGGCCGCCACGCGAACCACGAAGTCGGCGCCGGCACCGGTCTCGACGTAGGCATCGAGTGATTCCCGAAGCAGGACCTCAGCCTCGGTCAGATCGCCCTCGCGCTCGCTGATCAGGCCCAGATTGAAAGCAAGACGGGCGACATCCTGTTTCATGCCCAGCTCGCGCATCAGCACCAGGGCCTGCCGGTTCAAATCCCGACTGCGCGGCAAGTCGCCCTGCAAGTTCGCCAGCGACGCCAGGTTGCCGAGGGTGATCGCCTCGCCACGGCGGTCGCCGCTGTCCTGGAACACGGTCAAGGCGCGCTGCCAGATCGTCATCGCTTCGTCCCGGCGGTTGCCGCGCGCCAGGGCCATCGCCAGGTTGTTGTAGGCACCGGCTTCCTGGCGCGGCTGGCCGGCTCGCCGCGACTCACTGGCAGCTTGCTGCAGATGGCGATCAGCAGCATCGAGGTCGAGGTTTCGGATCGCCTGAACACCCAGGGTGTTGTGGTAACGCGCCGAAATCCAGACATCACCCAAGGCGGCAACTGCCGGCTCCAGTGCCAGCAGCTCGGCGAACGCGCGTTCGCTGTGACCACGCTCGCTGTCGATGATGTACAGCTCGATCCGCGCCAACAATTCACCAGCGCGGTCCCCTCGGCTGGCATAGTTCGATTGCGCCTGCTGCAACCGTTGCTCGGCCTGGTCGAACTCGCCCTGGGCGCGCAGGAGATTGCCAAGTTGCACCAGCACTTCTGCGTGCAGGCTGTCCGGGGGACCACGATCGAGCAAAGCCTCCAGGCGGGCGCGGGCACCGTTGAGATCACCGTCGTTCTGTTGCAGGCGCACCTGTTCCAGCTGTGCCTGGACACTGATCTCGTCAAGTCCGAAGCGTTCGGCCAACTCCCGGGCACGTTCGGCGGAGGTCGCCGCCAGTATCGGCTCATGCTCCAGCTGCGCCAGCCGGGACCGCGCCAGATGCCAGCGCGGATCTTCGCTGCCGGTCGACGACAGCGGCTCCAGGCTGGCCAAGGTGGTGCCTGCTGCACGGACCTGCCGGGCGCGAATCTGGGCATCGAGCAGGGTCAGCGCCACATCCCGATCGTCCGGCATCAGGCGATGCAGGGCGCGCAGCGAGGCGGCAGCGTCGGTGGGCCGATGATCGGCCAGGGCCGCCTCGGCCTCGACGCGCAGACGCTCGCCAAGCGACAACTGTTCGGCAACCGCGGCCAACCGTTCAAACTGGCCGCGTGCCTGTTCCATACGGCCGGCTGCCCGATAGGCAGCGGCCAGGGCCAGGTGGACACGGGCACCGGCATGGTGGTCCGACTGCGCCTGTTCCAGGGCTTCGATCGCAGCACCACTGGCGCCATCAGCCAGTGCAGCCAGACCCCGGTAGTAGGCCTCGCGATGCTGCGCCGACCTGGGCAGGCTGGCCATCCAGCCCGGATCGCCTTCGACCACGCGCAGATGCCGGCGCAACTCGATCGCGACGCGCTGGCTCAGGCTGGCCAGATCGGCATCCTGCTGCTCGCCGCTGTGCAGGACACGGCCATCGTCGAGCGCAATCAGGGAGTAGTTCAAATGCACCTGATCACCTTGCTGCCGCCACAGGCCGGTCACCGCATAGTCGACCGCCAGAACCTCGCGCAACCAGGTCTGCCAGCGCAGATCGCTGCCGCCCGGCTCACTTCGGCGGCCATCGCCGCGGACCAGTTGCACGCGATCATCGCCGGCCAGGGCTGTGCTGAGCAGTTCGGCACCGGCGTGGGCGATCCAGCCAGGCGCCCGTTCATCGGCGTTGATCAACAGGGCCAGAGCCGGGCGCGGTGCCGCTCCGACGCCAATGTCACTGGCGGGCGGACGCAACCACCAGTAGCCGGCAGCGATCAGCACCACGCACAACACCAGCAACACAGGAAGCAGCCACGCGGGCCTGGCAGCGATCCGATGCGCGGCTGTCATCCGCCCACGCGGCATCGCGTCGGTCGACTCGACCGTCGGCAATGGGGACGAAGTTTCGGCCTCCATCGACAGTGTCGCGCTCGCTGATTCGAGCGAATCGACTTCGACGCGCTGCACCGGCACCATCATCCGGTAGCCACGGCGATGACGGGTCTCGATCAGGCGAGGGTTCTGCGCGCGGTCGCCCAGGGCCTGACGAATCTCGCCGATGGTCTGGGCAAGCACAGCTGGCGATAGCGCATCATGGCCCCAGACCCGATCCAGGATCTGATCCCGCCCGAGCAGGGCCGGTGCCTTGTCGACCAGCAGATGCAGCAACTGGAACGCCCGCTGCCGCAACGGCACCGGACCTTCGGGTCCGTGCACGGTCTCGGCATCGACATCCAGTACGAATTCGGCGAACCGATACTTCATCACTCCCCGGAACCTGATTGCGGCTGTCGCCTTGGTGCTGCTCCGCACACGAACATTCTGCATTGATCCTGGAGAGCAACGCGAGCATTCTAGCCCGCATCGCTCACACTCTTGCTGCTGTCGGCAACTGCTCCCTGCGCCGAGGGCGATTCCCCCGCCCGGCTCGCCGCCCCCATCGAGCGGCGCGGCTTTGATGCAGCGAACCGGACGCCGGCCGAAGCGAGCGCATCGCGTGCATTCCACTCGCCAACGTTGCGCATCAAGCGACACCGGTCCCAACGCGGCCGCTGAGTACCGGAACTTCCTCAGCGTAGGTCCGGTCGGAAGCGACATCGCCCGCGATCGGGTCCGCGGCAGGTTCCTATTGCGAGCATCCGATGATCAGAACCAGGAACAACAGGACGGCAATCAGTCCGGTGATATCCGCAGCAATCTCTCCGCGCTTTCGTGCCAGCAACTTTGCTGCATGACCGATCCTCGCGCCAGTGTCGCAGACCGAAGCACCACGATCCGTCGGCGGTCGCCGGGTCGTATTCCGTGCGCTCTTGCGTATTTGTCAGTACCGGCATTGGCCGGCGTCAACACTCATCCCCCATCACCCCTACGGAGAACAACGATGACCGACATTCCAAAGCGCGTGATCCGCCGTTGGCTGGCACCATCTGCCCTCGCCTGCCTGCTGACCATCTCGGCCGGCCACGCGTCGACCGTTGCCGACGACGCGAGCACCGCCATCGGTTCCTCGGCGGAGACCTTCGATCTGGTCTGCACGACGACGATGGATCGCGTCGAAGGAACGCTGGCCGACGGCAGCCCGGTGGTCCCGAGCGCGATCGGCGAGGTTCGTCAATACGCCTTCGATCTTCCTGGCAGACGCTACGCGCACAACGGCAGGGTGACGGCCATCCATGACATCGATGGCAGTACCGTGGTCAAGGCCGACCCGAAGGAAATCCGATCGTTCGGCGGCGTGGTCCATATGCAGAGCCAGTGGCACCTGGACCTGAGCACCGGGCTGTCGATTCGCAGCAATCGATTCTTCAGCGATGGCACTGGAGCAACGGTGACCGGCGGCTCGGAGTGGCACCAGCAATGCGAGCCGGCACCGTATTCGGGTATGCCCGCCGGCTGAGTCCAGTGACGCGGCGGCGCGCAAGTGGCGCGGCGACCGAGGGATCGTTCGCCGGCCGCTTGCGATCATCCAGATGCGCCGCTACGATGCGCCAATGCCTTTGACCCATAGATCGAGCCTTGGTGTCACCGGAGCCAGACTGGCCTCGGGCATGACCTCGCGCGCACGCCGACCGGAGCCGAACAAGCCCGGCCGGTCCTGAGCGCGCGTCCGTCGCCCGCATGCAGCGAAACCCGGCCTCAGAGCCGGGTTTTTTCGTTTCCGAATCCGATTCCTCACCGACCCAGATCAAAATGGCCCTACGACATTTTCTCAGCACCCAGGATTTCGGCCGCGACGAGCTCGAGCGTCTGCTCGATGCCGCCGATGGCTACAAGCGCAACAAACTCGGCGATGCCCTGCGCGGCAAGACCGTCGCCCTGCTGTTCCTCAACCCGTCGATGCGCACGCGCACCTCGTTCGAGATCGGCACCTGGCAGCTCGGCGGCCACGCCGTCGTCCTGCAGCCGGGCAAGGATGCCTGGGGCATCGAATTCGCGCCGAACGCGATCATGGATGGCGAACCGGAGGAACACATCGCCGAAGTCGCACGTGTGCTTTCGCGCTACGTCGACCTGATCGGCCTGCGCGCGTTCCCGAAGTTCCAGGATTGGCAGGTCGACCGCCAGGATCGGGTACTGCGCGCATTTGCCCGGCATGCAACGGTTCCGGTGATCAACATGGAAACCATCCTGCACCCGTGCCAGGAACTGGCGCATGCGCAAATGCTGCGCGAACGCCTGGGGACACGGGATTTTCGCGGGCGCAAGTACGTGCTGACCTGGACCTATCACCCGAAACCGCTGAATACCGCTGTTGCCAATTCGGCCCTGCTGATCGCGACCCGGCTCGGCTTCGACGTCACCTTGCTATGCCCGACGCCCGACTACGTGCTCGACCAGCAGTTCATGGATCAGGCGCAGAACAACCTCACCGAATCCGGCGGCTCACTCGCGATCAGTCACGATGTCGACAGCGCCTACGACGGCGCCGACGTCGTCTACGCCAAGAGTTGGGGCGCCCTGCCCTATTTTGGCCGCTGGCAGCAGGAACAGCCAATCCGGGACGCGCATCGCCACTTCATCGTCGACGAAGCCAAGATGGCACGCACGAACGGCGCCGTGTTCAGCCACTGTCTGCCGTTGCGCAGGAACATCAAGGCGACCGATGGCGTCATGGATGCACCGTACTGCGGCGCCATCGACGAAGCCGAGAACCGCCTGCACGTTCAAAAAGCCATCATGACCTTGCTTGCGAACGACCAATGACCACCGGCGAGAATCAAGGCGAGAACGAGCACTGGGCAGCACCGCTTGTCGCTGGCGCGGGTTGCTTGTTTCCCTGCCACTCGCTTCTCGTCTTCTCTGCCCTGCCCCTGCAACCGCACTTCGGACCCCGATCATGAGCTCCAAGAACATTGTGCTGGCCTTCTCCGGCGGCCTCGACACCAGCTTCTGCGTGCCCTACCTGATCGAGCGCGGCTGGGCCGTGCACTCGGTGTTTGCCGATACCGGCGGCGTCGATGCTGAAGAGCGCGCGTACATCGAACGACGCGCGCACGAACTCGGCGTCGCCAGCCATGTCACCATCGACGGCGGCCCGGCAATCTGGGACGGCTTCGTCAAACCGTTCGTCTGGGCCGGCGAGGGTTACCAGGGCCAGTATCCGCTGCTGGTCTCCGACCGCTATCTGATCGTCGACGCGGCGCTGGCGCGCTGCGCCGAACTGGGCACCCGCTCGATCGCGCATGGCTGCACCGGCATGGGCAACGACCAGGTCCGATTCGATCTTGCGGTCAAGGCCCAGGGCGACTACGAGATCGTCGCGCCGATCCGGGAAATCCAGAAGGAGCACACACAGGTGCGCGCCTACGAGCAAGAGTATCTTGAGCAACGCGGCTACAGCGTGCGGGGAAAGCAGAAGGAATACACGATCAATGAGAACCTGCTCGGCGTGACCTTGTCCGGCGGCGAGATCGATCAATGGCAGGAGCCCGGCGCCGGCGCCCGCGGCTGGTGCGCAGCACGCGGTGACTGGCCGGGCGAAGCGCTGCGCACGAGGCTGTCGTTCAAGAACGGTGAGGCCATCGCGCTCGATGGTCAAGCCATGGCCGGACCAGCACTGCTGGCGCGGCTGAACGCGATGTTCGCGGCCTATGGCGTCGGACGCGGTCTGTACACCGGCGATACCACGATCGGGCTGAAGGGGCGGATCGTCTACGAAGCGCCTGGCCTGATCGCCCTGCTGACCGCGCACCGCGCCCTGGAAGAGGCGGTTCTGAGCAAGCAGCAGAACCGGTTCAAGCCCGAAATCGCACGCAAATGGGTGGAACTGGTCTACGAAGGTTTTTTCCACGATCCGCTGAAGACCGATCTGGAGGCCTTTCTGGCCAGTTCGCAGCAATGCGTTCATGGCGATGTCGACCTGTACACCGAGGGTGGTCGAGTCGATGCCGTTGCCGTCCATTCCGCGCACATCCTGCACGCCGCTGGCGCCACCTATGCCCAGGCCGCCGACTGGGGCGTCGCCGAGGCCGAAGGCTTCATCCGGCTCTATGGCATGTCGAGCGGGTTGTGGGCGCGGGTGAACCGGGGGGACGAGGGCGGCGCGGCATGAACCGGGCCTGCGCGCCATCCGCCGACACCCGGCTGATGCGGTCGATTGCCGCTGCTGTCAGCGCAAACCATGCCCGCTGCCGCCTTTGCCCGGATCCCCATCGACGGAATCGCCGCCATGCTTGAAGCGACCCTGCAGCATCTGGATGCCCTGGTCGCGTTCGACACGCGCAACCCACCGCGGTCGATCGACAGCGGCGGCATCTTCGACTATCTGCGCCGGAATCTGCCCGGCTTCGAGATCGAGATCAATGATCATGGCGCCGGCGCAGTATCGCTGTTCGCAATCCGTGGTCGCCCGCGCCATCTGTTCAACGTGCATCTGGACACGGTGCCGGACTCGCCGCACTGGTCGGCCAGCCCGTTCAAGCTTCGGGTTGGCGACGGACGTGCGACCGGCCTCGGCGCCTGCGACATCAAGGGCGCCGCAGCTGCCCTGATCGCGGCCGCCAACAGCTGCGACGGCGATGCCGCCTTCCTGTTCACGTCCGACGAGGAGGCCAACGACGCCCGCTGCATTGCCGCGTTCCTGCAGCGCGGCCTGGCCTTCGACGCAGTCCTGGTCGCCGAACCGACGTGTTGCGAAGCGGTGCTCGCGCACCGCGGCATCAGTTCGGTGTACATGCGCTTTGCCGGTCGTGCCGGCCATGCGTCCGGCGAACAGGCCTCCGGCGACAGCGCCCTGCACCAGGCCGTGCAGTGGGGCAGTCGCGCCCTGGGTCACGTCGACACGCTCGGCCACGAACGCTTCGGTGGCCTGACCGGCCTGCGTTTCAACATCGGCCGCATCGAAGGCGGCATCAAGACCAATATCATCGCGCCCGAGGCAGAACTGCGCTTCGGCTTCCGGCCCTTGCCGTCGATGGATGTCGACGCCCTGCTCGCGCACCTGAGGGCACTTGCCGAACCGGCCGCCGCCGAGTTCGTCGAGACCTTCCGTGGCCCGAGCCTGCCCAGCGGCGACGTCGCCGGCGCCGAAGATCGGCGCCTGGCCGCTCGCGATGTCGCCGACCGGATTGGACTGCCGATCGGCAACGCCGTCGATTTCTGGACTGAGGCCTCTCTATTCTCCCAGGCCGGCCACACCGCCCTGGTATACGGCCCCGGCAACATCGCCCAGGCACACACCGCCGACGAATGGGTCGAGCTGGCGCAGCTGCAACGCTATGCCGAGTCGGTTCTACACATTTTAGAAGCAGGAGATAGAGGTTAGGAGTGAGAAAATAGTGTTGCTTCGATGATGATATCTTGACCACAATATTCAATTTCTATTTTCTAACTCCTCTTCACTCACTCCTCGCTGTCATGAATACACGCCAGACCATCGTCCGCCTGCTCTCCAGCATGGCCAGCGCGAAAGAGATTTCGCAGTATCTGAAGCGCTTCTCGCAGCTGGATGCAAAGCGCTTCGCCGTGGTCAAGGTTGGCGGCGCGGTGCTCCGCGACGATCTGGATGCGCTGACCTCGTCGCTGAGCTTTCTGCAACAGGTCGGGCTGACCCCGATCGTGCTGCATGGTGCCGGCCCGCAGCTGGATGAGGAATTGCAGGCGGCCGGCATCGAGAAGCACACGATCAACGGCCTGCGGGTAACTTCTCCGCCGGCACTGGCGATCGTGCGCCGCGTCTTTCAGGCACAGAACCTGCGCCTGGTCGAAGCCTTGCAGGAGCAGGACACGCGCGCGACGTCGATCATCTCGGGGGTGTTCGAAGCACAGTATCTCGACCTTGACCTCTACGGCCTGGTCGGTCAGGTCGCCGCCGTCAACCTGGCATCGATCGAGGCCAGTCTGAAGGCCGGCTCGATCCCGGTCATTGCCAGTCTCGGCGAGACCGCCGACGGCCAGATCCTCAACATCAATGCCGACTTCGCGGCAAACGAACTGGTTCAGGTGCTGCGACCGTACAAGATCATCTTTCTCACCGGCACCGGCGGGCTGTTGGACGAGCACGGCAAGCTGATTCCTTCAATCAACCTGTCCAGCGAATACGAACACCTGATTGGGCAGCCCTGGTTGAATGGCGGCATGCGCCTGAAGATCGAGCAGATCAAGGACCTGCTCGCCGGACTGCCGCCAAGCTCATCGGTGTCAATCACCCGTCCCGCCGATCTGGCCAAGGAGCTGTTTACGCACAAGGGCTCGGGCACCCTGATCCGGCGTGGCGAAAAGGTGCTGGAGATGCAGCGCTGGGATGCGATCGATCTGCCACGCCTGCGCGAACTGATCGAATCCAGTTTCGGGCGCATCCTGGCCAGCGACTATTTCGAACGCACGCCGTTGCTGCGCGCCTACATCAGCGAGAACTACCGCGCGGCAATCCTGCTCTGCGAGATCGACGGCCTGGCCTATATGGACAAGTTCGCCGTACTCGACGAGGCTCAGGGCGAGGGTCTGGGCCGCGCCGTCTGGCAGGTCATGCGCGAGCAGACCCCGGCACTGTTCTGGCGATCCCGCCACGGCAACCCGGTCAATCCGTTCTACTATTCCGAGTCCGATGGTTGCTGCAAGCAGGCGCAGTGGAAGACGTTCTGGTATGGCCTGGACGGCTTTGATCGGATTCAGCGCTGCGTCGAACTGGCCGCTTCCCGGCCGGCGACCCTGACCGACAGCGCGGCCGGTACGCCGGAGACGGTGTCATGAATGCCGCATGGCGCGAAGTGCCGACGTTGACCGGTCGTCATGTCCAGCTGCGGCCACTTGTCGAAGACGACGCCGATGCGCTGGAATCGGCGGCGGCCGACGGCGACCTGAGCAAGCTGTGGTATACCTCGGTCCCCGGCCCCGGCCAAGCCTCGGCGTATATACGACGAGCGCTCGATGAACATGCCCAGGGCCGCACTCTGCCTTTCGCCGTACTCGATGCCCGTGCTTCGGTGGTCGGCAGCACGCGCTGTTTCGATCTCGAGCCGGAGCACCGCCGGCTCGAGATCGGCTACACCTGGTACAGCAAACGCGTCCAGCGCAGCGCGCTGAACACCGAAGCCAAGCGCCTGCTGCTCGCACACGCGTTCGAGCGCATGGATTGCGTTGCCGTCGAGTTCCGCACGCACTGGTTCAACTTCGCCTCGCGTGCCGCGATTCTCCGCCTTGGCGCCAAACAGGACGGCGTACTGCGCAATCACCGCATCATGCCCGACGGCAGCCTGCGCGACACCGTCGTGTTCTCGATCATCGGCTCGGAATGGCCGGTGGTTCGGCGGCATCTGGATGTCCTGCTGCACGATCCGCGCAGCGGAGCATAATGAGGCCATGGTCCAAGGAGTGAGAGGAGAAATGACCCGCCGACATCGCATCGGTATTGTCGGCGCCCGCGGCCACACCGGCGCCGAATTGATCCGGCTGATCGCCGGTCATCCACATCTGCAACTGGCGTTCGTATCTTCGCGCGAACTGGATGGCCAACGGGTTGCCGAGCACAACGACGCCTACCGCGGCGAGCTGTGTTTTGCCGCGTTGTCGCCGCAGCAGGTCGCCGAGGCGGGCGTCGAGGTTGTGGTGCTGGCGCTGCCGAACGGCAAGGCTGGCGACTTTGTCGCCGCGATCGACGGCGCTGGTGCCAATCCGATCCTGATCGACCTGTCGGCGGACCACCGCTTCGACAACCGCTGGTACTACGGCCTGCCGGAGCTGACCCGATCCGATGCCGGCGGCCGGCGCCGGATCGCCAATCCCGGCTGCTATGCGACTGCGATGCAACTGGCGCTGGCGCCGCTACGCGAGGCCCTGGCCGGACCGGTGCAGTGCTTCGGTGTCTCCGGCTATTCCGGCGCCGGGACGACGCCGTCCGAGCGCAACGATCCGGACAAGCTGCGCGGCAATCTGATGCCGTACAGCCTGGTCGGCCATGTCCACGAACGCGAGGTCAGTCGGCACCTGGGACATGCGGTCGAATTCATGCCCCATGTCGCCGGACATTTTCGCGGCATCACTCTGACCGCCAACCTGCACCTGGATCGCGATGCCCACGCCGAATCCTTGTTTGAGCAATACCGTGACTACTACGCCGGTGAGCCTCTGATCGCGATCCAGTCCGAACCGCCCTGGGTCAGCGCCGCGGCAGGACGCCACGGCGCTTGCATCGGCGGCTTCAGTACCTGTGGAACCCGTGCCGTCGTCGTCGCCACCCTCGACAACCTGCTCAAGGGCGCGGCCACGCAAGCGATCCAGAACCTCAATCTGGCGCTGGCCCTGCCCGAGCACCTCGGGATTCCAGTGGCTGGGGAGAGGAGTGAGTGAAGAGGAGTGAGAGGCGAGTGTGCAGCGATGCCATATCCGCATCCACTGGAATGACACCACAACCCCAAACCACTGTCCGCTCTCCGCTCTCCTCTAACTCCTAGCCTCCAACTCCTACCATGGCCACCCCCCT
>CAZFUH010000060.1:0-3896 GCA_964522235.1 uncultured Rhodanobacteraceae bacterium | reverse complement strand
CACAACCCCAAACCACTATTCACTGTCCGCTCTCCGCTGTCTGCTGTCCTCTAACCTCTAACTCCTAACCTCTAACTCCTAACCTCCAACTCCTAACCTCCAACTCCTACCATGGCCTCCCCCCTCTGGCAGAAAGACGGCGTCGAGATCGATCCCCGGATCATGCAGTTCCTGGCCGGCAATGATGTTCTGCTTGATCGCGAGTTTCTGCGTCACGACATTCGCGCCAGCCATGCCCATGCCCAAGGCCTGGCACGCATCGGCATTTTCGACGAGGACGAACTGGCCGGCATCGAGCGCGAGCTCGACGCCCTCGACGCCGCCTTCGTCGCCGGTGACTTCGTGCTCGACGAGCGCTACGAGGACGGCCATTCTGCGATCGAAGCCTGGCTCAGCGAACGCCTTGGCGACACCGGCCGCAAGATCCACACCGGGCGCAGCCGTAACGACCAGATCCTGGTCGCGACCCGGCTCTGGCTGAAGGATCGGCTCGCCGAACTGGCACAACGCTGCGCCGAGATCGCGCGGATCGCGCTCGAAAGCGCCGCCGCGCATGCCGGCGAACCGATGCCCGGCTACACGCATCTGCAACGCGCCGTCGTCAGCACGGTCGGCCACTGGTATGCCGGCTACGCCGAAGCCTATATCGACAATGCCGAGCGCGCTGCCGCGACCCTGGCCTGGATCGATGCCAACCCACTCGGCACCGCCGCCGGCTACGGCGTCAACCTGGCGCTCGACCGCGACTACACGACCGCCGCGCTCGGCTTCGCGCGCATGCAGGTCAATCCGGCCTATGCCCAGCTGTCGCGCGGCAAGTTCGAACTGGCCGCACTCGACGCCCTGGCCGGCACCCTGCTCGACCTGCGCCGTCTGGCCTGGGATCTTTCCCTGTTCACCACCGGTGAATACGGCTTCGTCGAACTGCCGGCGCAGTACACCACCGGCAGCTCGATCATGCCGAACAAACGCAATCCCGATGTCGTCGAACTGATGCGCGCCAGCTATGCGACCGTCGCCGCCGCGCGCACCGAGACCGAACAGCTGCTGTCGCTGCCATCGGGCTATCAGCGTGACCTGCAGTACGGCAAGGGCGCCCTGGTGCACGGCTTCGCTCATGGTCTGGCCGCGCTGGATCTGCTGCCCAACCTGCTGCGCGGCCTGCGCTGGATTCCGGAACGCCTGCGTGCTGCGATCGAACCAGCGATGTACGCGACCGATCTCGCGGTCGAACTGGCGCTGGACGGCGTACCGTTCCGCGACGCCTACCGCACAGTGGCTGACGGTCTCGATCGCCTGCTCGCGCGCATTCCGGAAGACAGCATCGCGGCACGCATCTCACCGGGTGCCTGCGGAAATCTGTGCCTGGACCGCTTGCACGAACGTCTGCACGCGCTATCGTTGCCGGACCGGGATTGAGGCCAACACCAGGGAGCACCGACATGAGCCGACCGAACTTGCAGATCTTCGTGCTCGCCTTGTGCTCCATGTTCGGCCTGCTCGTTGCCTGCGGGCAACCGTCGTCCGACCGTGGCGAAGCTGCAATGTCGGTCTCGGAGTATCCCGGACCGGAGCAGACGCCGGCCGCGGCGCCGGAACCGAAACCGGAACCAGCCCTCGCCGAGGCGCACGATGACCGACTGCAGATCCGCCTGGCCGAGGGCTTCGATGCCTATCCAGCCCTGGCCCGAACCATCCGCGCCGCCGCCGACAACCATCGCCGCGAGATCCTCGCCCACGCCGCCGCCATTGCCGAGGAACCGGACCTGCCGGAGCCGCTACGACAATGGAGCCTGGAAGTCGACTATGCCCCCGCGACCGGCGATGGCGGCCTGCGCGTCGTGGCCGGCGACGGCTATGTCTACACCGGCGGCGCCCACGGCATGCCGATCATCGAACGCTACACCTACCACGTCGGCCAGGAACGAATCCTTGAGCTGAGCGACTGGTTCATCGGCGACGGCATCTGGACGGCGCTGAGCGAACACGCTCGCGCCGACCTGATCCGGCAAGCCGAGGAACGGCACGCCGAGTACGGCGGCGAACCGGAAACTCAGGGCTTCTGGATCGAGATGATCGAAAACGGCACCACGCCCGACACCGGCAGCTTCGCGATCTACGAACCCATCCTCGACCCGGCCGGCTCGGTAATCGGCCTGCGCCTGATCTTTCCGCCGTATCAGGTTGCGCCGTATGTCTACGGTGTCCAGACCGTCGATGTCCCGACCCAGATCTTTCTGCCCTGGCTGACGCCGGACCTCGTCGATCTGCTCGCCGACCCATAGCTCGAAACTCTGGGAACTCGCCGCCGCGGGTTCTGCGGTGCTCCTGCACCGGAAGTGGTGTGAGTGCTGGTGAAAGTGTTCGACACCGTGGTCTAGTGGGTCATTTCAGCAGTGTCATCCCGGATCGTTTGGCTGCGACCCGGTCAAAGGTGTACACCACATCACAACCGGCGTGGCCTGCGAGCACCGTGATCAGCGTATCCGAGAAATCGCCACGATCCTGATGCATGCGCCGCAGGGCGCGCCATACGAGTTCGGGCTGCTCGATCACGATGCCATCGACGCGAAGCAGGGTTTCCAGCATTTGAGCGATCTTTTCCGTACCGGCATCGAAGCACGATTCCAGCACCCAGACGGTTTCCGCCAGCACGAGATGGGAGACGAAGCCGGGAGCCTCCGAGGACAGTGATTCGACCAAGTCGGACGCAAGCGCCGCTTGCTTCGGATCGTCCTGCACTAGATAGCGAACGAGAACATTGGTATCCAGACCAATCATCGTTCCAAGGCCTTGGCTGCACGCCGCCGGATCGCCGCGTTCATCGCCTCGACACCGACCACCTTCCCGGCGTTGGCAACGATCCCCTTGAGCGCAGTGACCGGCAACGTGGCGGCAATCACTTCATAGCGGCCCGGCGCCACCTGGACGAACTCGATGCGATCTCCGGTCTCCACGCCCAACCCATTGCGCACGGCGACAGGAATCGTGACCTGGCCCTTGGATGTCAGCGTAGCGGTACTCATGGCCCAACTTCCTCGAATTCCTTACATCATCGTAAGGCAAAATCGACCGGACTGACAATACCGCGCGCAGCATGGCGTGGTGCAAGATGAGGTATCGGGTGCATGATCTGGCCTTGACGAAAGACATGGACCAAGATCTTCCACTGCCGGGAATGAGAGCTTTCGAGAAAGTCCGTTTCGCAGCGGGCTGCTCGGGCCTTCTTGGACCTGTTGGTCCCCAAGGTGGTGGGCCGTGATGGATTCGAACCATCGACCAATGGATTAAAAGTCCAATATCAGGGCATCGGCAAGCTGTTGATCCTGCACACTGGACCGAGCCTAAGCACTTGACAGAATAGGAAAACGCTTGCATTTCGCGTGACACGAAAGGACAATGACGGCAGGCCGATTGCACGCCGTGTCACAGACATAGTTATGACACGGGGGCCAATGGACTACGACCTGGAGCCGTGTCATGCCACGAACTGAACTCACCAAAGAGCTGTGCCGCACCTTGCCCAATCCCGAACAAGGGCAAGTCCTGCACTTCGACACTGCACCCGATGTTGTTGCTGGCTTCGCGCTCCGACTCACTCCGGGCGCTCGATCATTCGTGCTGAACTACATCATCGAGGGCAAACAGCGACGAATCACCATCGGGAGCTTTCCTGCCCTGTCGCTCGGGTTGGCACGCAAGAAGGCGTTGCAGATGAAGGGGGCCATCTACTCGGGCACGGATCCCTTAGCCGACAAGAAGCGGGCACGCGCTCAGGCGAAGCAGAAACGCGAGGCCACGGAACGCACGCTCGGGGCGCTGCTGCTGGCCTACTGCGATCACCTGGATGCTGCCGGCAAGGACATAGCCACCCTTGAAGCCCAGGTCAAGGCCCT
>CAZFUH010000059.1:0-15242 GCA_964522235.1 uncultured Rhodanobacteraceae bacterium | reverse complement strand
CTGCGTGACAGGATGGGTTCGAGGGCATCGGCCCCCGAGGCCAGGGCCGCGTCAGCGGCATCGGTATCGCCGACGCGGCGGGTGATCGGAACACGATAACGGCCGGCCTCGTAGATGTCAGCCAATTGCACCCGTTCGAGATCGCGAATGATGCGCCAGACACCGAGCGAATTGCGTTCGACGATGCGTAGTCCCTCCAGATCGGCGAGAAAACGCAGCAGTTGCTCATCGCTGACGCCGGGTACGAGGTCATGCAGCGGATCCAGCTTCAGGCCGCGCCCCTCGCCATGGGCCTTGGACAATGCGTCGAGCAGACGCAGAATCGCAGCGAACTCATGGCCGGTCGGCAGCTTGCGCTCTTCCGGATGGTAGCGAAAGGCGCTGAGCACGGCCGCCAGTGAAGCGCCGAGCAGAACGATGTTCCAGCTCAGATAGACCCAGATCAGAAAGATCGGCAATACCGCGAATGCGCCATAAATGCGCTGATAGGACGGTACGTTGGTGAGATAGAGGGCAAATCCGCGCTTGCCCAGCTCGAACAGGATCGTCGCCATCAGGGCGCCAAATGCGGCATGGCGCCAGCGCACCTCGGTGTTCGGGACCACGGCGTAGCTCAGGGTCAAAGCCATCCAGGTCACCAGGGCCGGAACCAGGACCAGGAGACGGCTGGTCAGACCGTAGTCGCGATCGATCTCGACGATCAAGGGCACCGCGAACAGATACGTCGACACCGCCAGACCGGCGACCACGAGCAGCGGCCCCAGCGACAGCACTGTCCAGTAGACGACGAAGCGCGACACCGGACGGCGCGGTCGGGTGACCCGAAAGATGCGATTGAACGCATCCTCGATCGAATACATCATCAGCAAGGCACTGGCGATCAGGAACAGGATGCCGACACCGGTCAGGCTCGAGGCATTGGCGGCAAAGCCGGTCAGATAGCCCTCGATCGCTTCGCCCGCGGCCGGCACGAAATGCGTGAACACATAGCTGCGCAACCGCTCGGACCAGACGGTGAAGACCGGAAACGCCGACAGAATGCCGAACACGGTCACCGTCAGCGGCACCATCGCGAACACGGTGGTGTAGGACAGTGCACCGGCGTACTGGAAGCAGTTGTCATCCCAGAACCGGTGCCACAGGTAGCGAAAGAACGCACGCCAGCGATCGCGGTCGAAGCGATTCAGGGGCGTCTGCAACACGGTCAGAAGGCGGCGGATCATCGGCTGCAAGGATACTGGCTCGGCAGTCGTCGAGCAGGATCCGGCTGGCCCGGGCAGGATCCGCGGCCCAGAACTGAAGCTACACTGTGGCGATGGAGAAACGACTGCACAGCACCGAGCTGGACGTGCGCTGGGGCGACCTTGACGCCTTCAACCACGTCAACAACGCCACCTACCTGGACTATATCCAGGAAGCGCGCTTGCGCTGGCTGGTCACGCTCGCCGACGACTGGTACGGTGCCGACATTCACCCGGTGGTCGTCAACACCACCTGCAACTATCGCACGGCGATCGTCTGGCCGACACGCCTGCGGATCGACATCGGCGTGCTCAAGCTGGGCAGCAGCAGTCTGACCCTGGAGCATCGGATCGTCGACAGCATGGACCCGAACACCGTCTACAGCGACGGCCACGTCGTCCTGGTCTGGATCTCCCGCAGCAGTGGCCGCTCGGTGCCGCTGCCCGATTCCGTACGTCAGGTCGCCGAGCAAGCGTCGTCGTAACGCACAGCCTTCAAGCAACGCGGCTCACACAGATGCTGCCCGTAACCCGTAGCACCTGGAATTCATCGACTGCTCTGGCTCGACGCCGAGCGGTCGGCTTTTCGTAGCGCAAGTACAGCTCGGATCGCCTCTCCGTGCTCGACCAGATCCGCCCGTTCGAGCACGAACACGCCCATCGCACCGACCTTGAACTCGACCCAGGCAAACGGCAGCTGCGGCAACAGCCGCGCCAGGGCGCGCTCGGCCTCGCCGACCTCGACGATCAGTACGCCGTGGTCGCTCAGATGGTCGGGGGCCTCGGCCAGGATCCGCAGTGTGATGTCCAGGCCGTCGACACCGGAAGTGAGGCCGAGCTTCGGCTCGTGTCCGTACTCGTCCGGCATAGCCGCGTACTCGTCGTCGGTGACATAAGGCGGGTTGCTGACGATCAGGTCGTAGCGCTCGTTGGCCAGGTTCGCGAACAGATCGGAGCGAACCAGACGCACACGCTCCCCGACTTCGAAGCGCTCGACGTTCTCGGCCGCCAGTGCCAGTGCCTGCTCGCTCAGATCGGCGCAATCGACCTGCCAGTCCGGCTGATGAACGGCCATTGCGATGCCGATGCAGCCGCTGCCGGTACACAGATCCAGCGCCCGCTCGACTGGTCGACCTTCCAGCCACGGCGAGAAGCCGGTTTCGATCAGCTCGGCAATCGGCGAACGCGGCACCAGGGCGCGCGGATCGGACTTGAATGCGAGACCGGTGAACCAAGCCTCGCCGGTCAGGTAGCAGGCCGGGATGCGCTCGTCGATGCGACGCCGAAACAACGTCAGCACCTGCTGCTTTTCGTCACCGGTCAGGCGCGAGCCGGCATAGACCGGGGACAGATCATGCGGCAGATGCAGCGCATGCAGCACCAGCTGGGTCGCCTCGTCGAGGGCATTGTCATAGCTGTGCCCAAAGTTCAATCCGGCGCGCCCAAACTCGCTGGCGCCGTAGCGGATGAAATCGCGCAGTGTCTTCAGTTCCGTCGTTATTTCCACCCATCCACTCCTTGTCGCTCCACCCTCGCCCGCCGGCAACGCCGACGAGCGGCGCAGCCTACCGGATCCCGGTCAACCATGCAGCGCCGCGTAGATGCGCTCGGCCAATTCGCGCGACACGCCCTTGACCCGCATCAGTTCTTCGATACCGGCTGCGGCGACGCCGGCCCAGCCACCGAATTGCTTGAGCAGGGCGCTGCGCTTGCGCGCACCGATGCCGGGAATATCCTCCAGCCGGCTGGTCTGTCGGGCCTTTTCACGTCGCCCGCGGTGACCGGTAATCGCGAAGCGATGCGCCTCGTCGCGAACCTGCTGAATCAACTGCAGGGCTGGTGACGCCGCGCCCGGACGCAATTCGGCTTCGGACTCGGCCAGCAACAAGGTCTCCTCACCGGCCTTGCGCTCCGGCCCCTTGGCCACGCCGACAATGCGGATCGACTCGATCCCAAGCTCCGCCAGCACGTCCTGTGCCTGAGCGATCTGACCCTTGCCGCCGTCGATGAGCAGCAGCTCGGGCAGCTCCCCACCCTCTTCCAACGCGCGTTGGAAGCGCCGGGTCAGTGCCTGGTGCATCGCTGCGTAGTCGTCCCCGGGTTCGATGCCGGCGATGTTGTAGCGTCGATACAGCGAGCGTTGCGGGCCATCCGCGCCGAACACGACGCAGGAAGCAACCGTTGCTTCGCCGAGCGTATGGCTGATATCGAAACACTCGATACGGGACGGCGGCTGATCCAGGCTCAACAGCTCGGCCAGGGCCAGCAGACGTTGCTGCTGGCTGCTGCGACTGGCCAGACGCATCGCCAGCGCTTGCCCGGCGTTGTCGTCGGCCAATTCGATCAGGCGGGCACGCTCGCCGCGTACCTGGGCCTTGATCACGACCTTGCGCCCGGCGCGGTCGGCCAGCACTTCGGTCAGCAGCCCGGGCGCGTCGATCTCGTCGCCCAGCAGAATCTCCGCTGGCGCCACCCGCTCCAGGTAGTACTGTGGCAGGAATGCCGCCAGTACCTCGCCGGGCTCGGCAGTGCCGGGCAGGGTCGGGAAATATGCCCGTGAACCGATCCCGACACCGCCGCGAAAACTGATCAGGTAGACGCAAGCGACGCCACGCTCGATCCGGCACGCAAGCACGTCGGTGTCGCCGCTGGCGGCGTTGACATAGTGCCGGGCCTGGATTTTCTTCAGCAGGGCGACCTGGTCGCGCAGGCGCGCGGCACGCTCGAAGTCCAGGTCAGCGCTCGCACCCTCCATCTGCTTGACCAGGGTATCGACCAGCTCGCCGCTGCGCCCATCCAGGAACAAGCCGGCCAGGCGCACGCTCTCGGCATAGTCCCCGCCGCTGACATAGCCGACACACGGTGCCGTGCAGCGTTTGATCTGGTATTGCAGACACGGCCGTGTGCGGTTGCGGTAAACGCTGTCTCGGCAGCCGCGCAAGCGGAACAGCTTGTGCAGCAAGTCCAGGCTTTCGCGTACGGCACCGGCACTCGGATAAGGACCGAAGTAGCGGCCAGGCGCACGCTTGCTGCCGCGGTGAAAACCGATGCGCGGAAACTCGTCGGCGCTGAGATGGATGTACGGGTGGCTCTTGTCGTCGCGAAGCTGGATGTTGTAGCGCGGCTTCAGTGATTTGATCAGCTGGTTTTCCAGCAGTAGCGCCTCGCCCTCGGTACGCGTGATCGTGACTTCGATGCGGGCGATCTGAGCGATCATCGACGCCAGCCGCGGATCCAGCCGCGGTCGGCTGAAGTAGCTGGCGACGCGGCGCTTCAGGCTGCCGGCCTTGCCGACGTACAGGACATCGCCATTGTCGGCGAGCATTCTGTAGACGCCGGGCTTGCCCGGCAAGGTGCGCAGAAAGGCCGCGATCTCGTCGCGCGTCCCCAGCTTCTCCGCCTGTTGCGACAAACGCTCGGTGGCGGCCATCATTCGGTCTCCTGCGACCCGATTGGCTCGATCACCGCTGTAGAGTCCAGCGTGCTCGACTCCGGCTCACCATCCGCAGCGCGCGGCCGAGCGGCCGCCGAGCGAAGCAAGCTTCGCTCTACAACAGCGGCGGCGCATGCCGCTGTAGAGACGAGCGTCCGCGGCACTCCAAAAGACAGCGGCGGAAACATCAATGGCTAGCCCGAGAGCACGGCCGGCAGCCGATCGACCAGGCGGCGCGCGGCCTCGTCGAGCAGCTCGTGCACTGCGATGAAGCCTTCGCGCTCACCGTAGTACGGATCCGGCACATCGCGATGACCTTCGATCTCCAGCCAGGGCAGGTACAGACGGATGCGGCCGTTGGCATCGGCCGGCGCCAGCCGGCGCAGATGCCGTTCGTGGCCGCTGTCCATTGCCAACAGCAGGTCGGCACGCAGGCAGTCGTCGCGTTCGATGCAGCGCGCCCGATGCCGGCTCAGGTCGAGACCGTACTCGCTGGCGGTCGCGATCGTGCGCCGGTCGGCACCCTGGCCGACATGGTAGTCATGGGTTCCGAACGACTCGAACTGGACGCTGTCGGCCAGGCCAGCGCGCTCGGCATGGTGCCGGGCCAGCAGCTCGGCCAGTGGCGAGCGGCAGATGTTTCCGGTACACACGAAGGCGACTCTCATCTCCCCTCTCTCTGTCGTGCCAACGCCGCCTCGACGATGGCGATGTCGCCTTCGCTGTCGACACCGGGCGGCAGACGTTCGGCGATCACCGCCACGGCGATCGCATGGCCGGCGGCGAGAATGCGCAACTGCTCCAGCGACTCGGCCTGTTCCAAGGTGCTGGCCGGCAGATCCGGAAAGCGGCGCAAGAACGCCGCCCGGTATCCGTACAGGCCCAGATGACGCAGAAAGCCGGCGCCGTCCGGCACACGGCTGCGGTCGCTGGCGAAGGCGTCACGCTGCCAGGGAATCGGCGCGCGACTGAAATACAGCGCATGGCCACGGGCATCGCAGACGACCTTGACCGCGTTCGGATCAAAGACCTCGGCGGCGGCCTCGATCGGCGTCGCCAGGGTCGCGACCGGCGCGTCCCCGGCGCGCAGTGTCTCGACCAGGCAGCGCACTGCTGCGACCGGCACCAACGGCTCGTCGCCTTGCAGGTTCACGACCAGGTCAGTGTCATCCCAGGCCAGTTCTCGCGCGCACCAGGCCAGGCGATCCGAACCGGTGGCCAGCTGCGATGGTGTCATGCAGACCCGCACCGGAAGTGCCGCAACCGCTTCGGCAATCCCCTCGTGATCGGTGGCAACGATGACTTCGTCGGCACCGCAGTGCAAGGCCGTGCGCACGGTATGGACAATCAGCGCTTCGCCGGCAATCCGACGCAACGGCTTGCCCGGAAGCCGTGTCGATGCGTAGCGGGCGGGAATGGCAATGCGAAAACTCATGCTGTGATTCTATCGGACTGGACGCATGCGCCGAATGCCGTCACCGGCGATTGCGGACAGGGGAAAGCGCCTGCCCTGAGGCAAAGCGGAGATTGCCCGGGTTCGACGGCCGGCGAAAACGAAAACGGAGCCCGCAGGCTCCGTTCGCGTTGTTCATCTGGCCTGCCGAGCGATTCAGCCGGTGACAGCCTCGTCCTCGGTCACGGCCTTGATCGACAGGCGGATACGGCCCTGCTTGTCGACTTCCAGCACCTTGACCCGGACCATGTCGCCTTCCTTGAGCTTGTCGGAGACCTTGTCGACGCGTTCGGACGAGATCTGCGAGACATGGACCAGACCGTCGCGGCCGGGCAGGATGGTGACGAAGGCGCCGAAGTCCATCAACTTGGCGACCTTGCCCTCGTAGATGCGACCCGGCTCGACATCGGCGGTGATCTGCTCGATGCGCTTGCGCGCGGCGTCGGCAGCGGCGCGATTGACCGAGGCGATGACGATGGTGCCGTCGTCCTGGATGTCGATCGTGGTGCCGGTCTCTTCGGTGATCGCTCGGATCACGCTGCCACCCTTGCCGATCACCTCGCGAATCTTGTCCGGGTGGATCTTGAAGGTCAGCAGGCGCGGCGCATACTCGCTCATCTCGCTGCGCGGCGTATCCAGGGCCTTGGCCATCTCGCCGAGAATGTGCAGGCGACCGTCGCGCGCCTGGGCCAGGGCCGTGCGCATGATCTCTTCGGTGATGCCGTCGATCTTGATGTCCATCTGCAGCGCGGACACGCCTTCGGCGGTACCGGCAACCTTGAAATCCATGTCGCCCAGGTGGTCTTCGTCACCAAGGATGTCGGACAGGACGGCGTAGCGATCGCCTTCCTTGATCAGGCCCATCGCGATACCAGCGACCGGCGACTTGACCGGGACGCCGGCGTCCATCAGCGCCAGTGACGAGCCGCAGACCGACGCCATCGACGAGGAGCCGTTCGACTCGGTGATCTCGGAGACCACGCGAATCACGTACGGGAAGTCACCCTCGGGCGGCATCACCGCGGCGACGCCGCGCTTGGCCAGGCGGCCATGGCCGATCTCGCGACGCTTGGGTCCAAGCATGCGGCCGGCTTCACCGACGCAGTATGGCGGGAAGTTGTAGTGGAACAGGAAATTGTCCTTGGATTCACCCTCGACGGCGTCGATGACCTGGCCGTCACGACCGGTACCGAGCGTGACCACGACAATCGCCTGGGTCTCGCCACGGGTGAACAGCGCCGATCCGTGCGTCCTTGGCAGCACGCCGACACGGACATCGATCGGCCGCACCGTGCTCAGGTCACGGCCATCGATGCGATGACCGGTGTCAAGCACGGACTCGCGCATGACCCGATACTCGAACTCACCGAATTCCTTGCCGAGTTCGGCCGGGTCCCAGCCATTGGCTTCGGCCTGTGGCAACAGTTGCTCGACCACGTCTTTTTTCAACGCGGAGATCGCGTCGCGACGCGCCAGCTTGTCGCGGATCTGGAAACAGGCGCCAAGGCGATCGCCGATCGCGGCGCCGATTGCCTCGGACAGGCCCGACACCGGTTCCGGCGCCTGCCAATCCCAGGGTTTGACGCCAACTTCGGCGACCAGCTCGTTGATCGCGTTGATCGCGACCTGCATCTGCTGGTGGCCGTACATCACGGCACCGAGCATTTCATCCTCGCTCAGGAGCTGAGCCTCGGACTCGACCATCAGCACCGCCTTGGCGGTGCCGGCGACGACGAGGTCAAGCTTCGAATCCGCCAGTTCGGCCGGACCCGGGTTGAGCACGTACTTGCCGTCGACATAGCCGACTCGGGTGGCACCGATCGGTCCAGCGAAGGGAATGCCGGACAGCGCCAGCGCCGCCGAAGTACCGATCATCGCCGGGATGTCGCCGGGAACCTCGGGGTTCAGCGACAGCACGGTGGCGATGATTTGCACCTCGTTGCGGAAACCCTCGGGGAACAGCGGCCGGATCGGTCGGTCGATCAGACGACTGGTCAGGGTTTCGCGCTCGGTCGGGCGCCCCTCGCGCTTGAAGAATCCGCCGGGGATGCGGCCACCGGCATAGAACTTTTCCTGGTAATCGACCGTGAGCGGGAAGAAGTCCATCCCCTCCCGCGCGCGTCGATTGCCGGTCGCCGCCACCAGCACCACGGTGCCGCCGACGCTGACCATTACCGCACCGCCCGCCTGCCGGGCGATTTCGCCGGTCTCCAGGGTGACGAGATGATTGCCGTACTGAAACTGCTTTACATGCTTGGTCATTGCCTGGAGTCCTTGTATGCGCTGGATCAACGGCGAATGCCGAGCTTGGCAATCAACGTGCGATAGCGTTCGTCATCTTTGCGCTTGAGGTAGTCGAGCAGACGACGACGCTGGTTGACCAGCTTGAGCAGGCCACGACGGGAGTGGTGATCTTTCTTGTGATCACCGAAGTGCTTGGTCAGATACTCGATTCGCGCGGACAGCAGGGCGATCTGGACTTCTGGAGAGCCGGTGTCGTTTGGCGCGCGCTTATGCTCGTTGACGATCCGTGCGGTATCTTCGACGCTGAGGGTCATTTTGGTTGTCCTGAAAACGAAGCGAAACCCCGCAGGCCGGAGAGCCCGCCCATGGTTCCGCAGATTCAATGGTTTGCACTTGACGAAGGCGGCCGACATTCTAACGGCTGGACGGCCTGTGCAACAAGCCTGAAACGATCGGTTCGAGGACCGGAACTCAAATATCCGGGTGCAGGAGACGCAGAATCCGAGCCCGCCCCTCAAGGTCGGCCTCCAGCAAGGCGGCGAGACTGCCATCCGGTGCAATCCCGGCCATCGGACCGGGTGCCAGACCTTCGCGTTCAGGCGCTCGACCTTGCTGCAGGTGCTTGAATTCCTGTTCGGTCAACGCCAGCCGGGGCCAGTCCGTCAGGGCAGCCAGTGCCGGCAGGATCTGAACCTGTCCGGCCTGAATCTGCTCCAGATTCAGCATCGCCTGATCCCGAAACGGCGCCACCCAAAGCCTGCGCAAGGCGCGGACATGGGCGCCGCATCCCAGAACCTCACCCAGATCATGTGCCAGGGAACGAATATAGGTGCCGCTGCCGCATTCGACCCGCAGGCTAAGTTCGGTACCGGACAAGGATTCGATCTCGATCTGGCGAATCTCGACCTCGCGCACCGGCGCCTCGACAACCTCGCCCCGACGGGCTCGGCGATACAGCGGCTGGCCGTCCTGCTTGATTGCGGAGAACGCCGGCGCCTGCTGCCGGATTCGTCCGGTGAAAGCAGCCAGCAGCGATTGCAGGCGCTCCCGATCCAGTTCCGGCACCGGTCGCTCCAGGGTGATGTTGCCATCGGCATCGTAGGTGTCGGTGCTCTGGCCGAGCCGGCATTGCACGCGGTAGGCCTTGTCCTTGTGCAGCAGCTGGCCGGCGATCTTGGTCGCCTCACCGAGCAGGATCGGCAACATGCCGGTCGCCAGCGGATCGAGCGTACCTGCATGACCGGCCTTGGCGGCGCCGACAGCGCGCTTGACTCGTTGCAGCGCGGCATTCGAACTCAGGCCCTGGGGCTTGTCGAGCAGAACGATACCGCTTCGAGAACCGGGACGCGGGGCGCGAGCAGAGGCCACAATCACTCGCGGCCGGGATCCTCGGCTCCGGGACTCGGGTCGGCCACCACGGCGGACTCTTCCTCGGGCAGGACATCGCGCAGCAGACGCTCGATGCGCTCACCCTGTTCGACTGAGTTGTCATACCGGAAGTGCAATTCAGGCGTGGTGCGCAGACGCAGACGCCGAGCCAGCTGCATGCGCATTCCCTTGGCCATTTCCTTCAACATCGCCAGCGCCGGCGCAGCGGAAGCGTCGTCAAGGGCAGTGAAGTAGACCGTGGCATGCGCGAAGTCGCGAGTGACCTCGACGTCGGAGACGCTGATCTCCGGCAACATGGCGTCACGCACCGCCTGGTGCACGAGCATACCGACCTCGCGGCGCAACTCGGCGCCTACCCGGTCGGTACGTTTGAATGGCGTCCGCCCTGCCATCACAGTGTCCGCTTGACCTCGATACGCTCGAAGCACTCGATCTGGTCACCGACCTTGACCTCATAGCCCTTGACGCCGATACCGCAATCGGTACCGCTGCGCACTTCCTCGACTGCATCCTTGAATCGGCGCAGCGACTCGAGTTCGCCTTCGAACACGACCACGCTGTCGCGCAACACGCGGATCGGCTTGCTGCGCTTGACCGTGCCTTCGACGACGGTGCTGCCGGCGATCTGACCGAACTTCGACGAACGGAACACCTCGCGAACCTCGGCGATGCCGAGAATATCCTCGCGGATCTCGGTGCCGAGCAGTCCGGTCACGGCCTGCTTCACCTGATCGATCACATCGTAGATGATCGAGAAGTAGCGCACATCGAGCCCATAGTCGGCAACGATCTTGCGCGCAGCAGCGTCGGTGCGGACATTGAAGCCGATCACCAGGGCATTGGCCGCAGCCGCCGAATTGGCGTCGGACTCGGTGATGCCGCCAACGCCGGCGCCGATCACGTTGACCCGGACCAGCTCGTTGCTCAGACTGGTCAAGGAGTCACGCAGCGCCTCGACCGAGCCCTGAACATCGGCCTTGATCAGGATGTTCAAGGTCTGCTGCTCGCTGGTCTGGCCCATGTTGGCCACGATGTCTTCCAGCCGCGCCATCTGCGTACGTGCCAGACGCGCCTCGCGCAGCTTGGCTTGCCGGGTCTGGGCAACTTCCTTTGCCATGCGCTCGTTGGCGACCGCCACGAACTCGTCACCGGCATTCGGCGTGCCCGACAGGCCCAGGATCTCGACTGGAATCGACGGTCCGGCTTCCTGCACCTGCTTGCCGGTTTCGTCGAACATCGCCCGCACCCGTCCGGACTCGACGCCGCAGACGACGTAGTCGCCCTTTTTCAACATTCCTTGCTGAACCAGAACGGTCGCAACTGCACCCCGGCCCTTGTCCAGGCGCGATTCGACGACAATACCGGATGCAGTGCCGTCCACAGCCGCTGTCAATTCCATGACTTCGGCCTGGATCAGAATCGCATCGAGCAATTCGTCGATGCCCAGACCGGTCTTCGCCGACACCGGCACGAAGGCGACCTCACCGCCGAACTCCTCGGCGACGACTTCATGCTGCAGCAGCTCCTGCTTGACCCGGTCGGCATTCGCCTCCGGCTTGTCCATCTTGTTGACGGCGACGATCACCGGCGTTCCGGCCGCACGCGCGTGCTTCACCGCCTCGATCGTTTGCGGCATGACTCCGTCATCACCGGCGACGACCAGGATCACGATGTCGGTCAGCTTGGCGCCGCGGGCGCGCATCGCGGTAAACGCGGCATGGCCGGGCGTGTCCAGGAAAGTGATCACTCCCTTGGCGGTCTCGACATGGTAGGCGCCGATGTGCTGGGTGATGCCGCCGGCCTCGCCGGCCGCGACCTTCGCCCGCCGGATATGATCGAGCAGCGAGGTCTTGCCATGGTCGACATGACCCATGATCGTGACCACCGGCGGCCGTCCCGCCTGTTCGCCCTGGCGACCTGTGTGCGCGAGCAGTTCCAATTCGACGTCATGCTCTTCGGCGCGGATCGCCTTGTGTCCCATTTCCTCGACGACCAGTACGGCGGTGTCATGGTCGAGCGGCTGATTGATCGTTGCCATAACACCCATTTTCATCAGCGACTTGATCAGTTCGCCGGCTTTCACCGCCAGCTTCTGAGCCAGATCACCTACGGTGATTGATTCGCCGATCTCGACCTCGCGCACGATCGGTGCGGTCGGACGGGAAAAGCCATGACGGTCGCCGCCACTACGCGCGACCTCACCCGGACGCTGCCGGCCACGCTTGCGCGAACCCGGGGCGCTGCGGCGCTCATTGCTCAAATGCAATTCGCCGCGGATGTACGGCGGTGCCTTGACATCCTCGCTGACGTCGGTCTCGGCCATGCGGTGCGAACCGCGACCGGGCTTGTGTCGGCGCGGCTCCTCACGAGCGCGCTCGACGGCCTTGGCAGGCGGATCCTTGCGCACCGGCTTCTCGACCGGCTTGCGACGGGCCTCGGCAACCTCGGCGCTCTCGCCGGGAACCGGTTCTGGTCCAGCCGCTGCGGCGACAATCTCGGCCTGCCGCTGCGCTTCCTCTTCCTCGACCTTGCGCCGGGCGTCTTCTTCGGCCTTGCGCTTGTCTTCTTCCTCGCGACGCTTGCGGTCGGTCGCTTCCAGCGCCTTCAGCTCCTCGGCCTGGCGGGCGCGGGATTCCTCCAGCTTGCGCAGAGCCTCTTCGCGCTCATCATCCGGTGGCGCTGACTGTTCATCCAGCGCAGTGCGCTTGACATAGGTGCGCTTCTGCCGCACTTCGACATTGACCGTGGTGCGGCCACGGCCCTGCGGGCCGGACACCGTCAGCTCGGTTACGGTCTTGCGTCGCAGCGTAACCTTGGCCGGGGTCTTGTCGCTGCTCTCGGCCGCAGCGCCCTTGCCATGCTGAGAGCGCAGGAACTCCAGCAGCTTGCGCTTGTCGCTTGGCTTCACTGCCTGGTCAGGATCGGCGTAGCTCATGCCGGCCGCGGCGAGCTGATCGATCAGGGTATCGACCGGAGTGCCGACCAAGGTGGCGAGCTGTCGAATCGTTTCTGACATGCTGTTAGAACTCCCGGCTCAACTGCTGACTGTTGCTGCAAAACCGCGGCCGGCGCGCTGAAGCGCCAGCTCACGATGAACTGGATCGATCACCGAGTGCATCCGGCTCCGGTCGATTCTCATTCTTGTTCGACATCCTCAAACCAATGCGCCCGCGCCGCCATGATCAAGGTGCCGGCACTGTCTTCATCCAGACCTTCGATATCGGCGATCTCGTCGACTGCCGACTCGGCAAGATCCTCGCGACTGACGATGCCGCGAGCGGCCAGTGCGTACGCCACCGATTCGTCCATGCCGTCGAGGTCGAGCAGATCGTCAGCCGGCCGATGCGCCTCCAACTCCTCTTCGGCGGCGATCAGCTGGGTCAGCAGGCTGTCACGGGCGCGCGAACGCAGTTCATTGACGATGTCGGCGTCAAATTCCTCGACCGCAAGCAGTTCGGCTTCCGGTACATAGGCGATTTCTTCCAGCGTCGAGAAGCCTTCCTGGACCAGGATGCTGGCAATCTCGGCATCGACTTCGAGCTTGTCGACAAACAACAGGCGCGCGGTTTCCTGCTCGGCCTCCGACTTTTCGCGCACTTGCGCCTCGGTCATCACGTTCAGATGCCAGCCGCTCAGGCGACTGGCCAGACGTACGTTCTGGCCGCCACGACCAATCGCCTGGGACAGTTTGTCCTCGGCGACGGCGATGTCCATGCTGTTCTTTTCTTCGTCGACGATGATCGAAACAACCTCGGCTGGCGCCATCGCATTGATGACGAACTGGGCCGGGTTCTCGCTCCATAGAATGATGTCGACGCGTTCGCCGTTCAGCTCGTTGGAAACCGCCTGCACGCGCGAACCGCGCATGCCGATGCAGGCGCCGATCGGATCGGTGCGATTGTCGTGCGCCTGTACGGCGATCTTGGCGCGATCGCCGGCATCGCGGGCACAACCCATGATCTCGACCAGCCCCTGGCTGATTTCCGGCACTTCGATCCGAAACAGCTCGATCATGAACTCCGGGGCGGTACGCGAGATGAACAGCTGCGGACCACGCGGTTCGGAACGAACTTCGTAGAGATAGCCACGGACCCGGTCGCCGACGCGCAGGGTCTCGCGCTGGATCGCCTTCTCGCGCGGAATGAAGCCTTCGGCATTGGCGCCGAGGTCGATGATGATGTTGCCGCGCTCGACACGCTTGACGGTACCGGTCAGCAGCTCGCCGACACGGTCCTTGTATGCCGACACGACCAGATCGCGTTCAGCTTCGCGTACTTTCTGCAGAATCACCTGCTTGGCGGTCTGGGCAGCGATGCGTCCGAATCCGACGTTCTCGACCTGCTCCTCGATGAACTCGCCGACCTGGATTTCGGGATTGACGTCGACGGCATCCATCAGACGGATCTGATTGTCGGGCGACTCCATCACGACATCGTCGGCCACAACCTCCCAGCGTCGGAAGGTCTCGTAGTCGCCGCTGGTACGGTCGATGCTGACGCGCATCGCGACGTCCTCTTCGTACCGCTTCTTCGCCGCCGAAGCCAGTGCCGCTTCAAGAGCGTCGAAAATGACATCACGCTCGACGCCCTTCTCGTTCGCCACTGCATCGGCTACCAGCAACAAATCCTTGCTCATCGCTTGTCTCCGGGAGAATTCGCGCTCAAGCGCGAGCCCTCAGATTGTTTGAACAGCTTTTCCCAGTCGGGCTTCAAGCGAACCTTCGCCGCCTGGGGGAATTCGAACTGCAACGGCTCACCGCCGGCGTTCAGCGCAACGCGATCGCCATCGACGGCAACGATGCTGCCGGTCAGGCGGCGGCGGCCATCGAGGGGCGCGTGCAGACTGACCTCGACGGTTTCGCCAATGAATCGGACCAGCTGGTGGACCTTGAAGAACGGCCGGTCCAGCCCCGGCGAGGACACTTCCAGCGTGTACTGGCCACGCACCGGATCATTGACGTCGAACAGGGCGCTGACCTCGCGGCTTACCGCCTCGCAATCTTCGACCGTGACCTCACGTTCGCGATGGTCGATGTACAAGCGCACCAGGGAACTGTTCGCACGCGGCGCATAGTCCACCCCCCAGAGCTCGATGCCGAGCGCTGTGATGGTGTCCTCGACGATCCGGGCAATGTCCTGAGCCTTGTCCATCGGTTGCATTCACAAAACACAAAAACAAAAAATGGCCGCAAGCGGCCATCCTGAGCCAGCCAGGGTGCGGAGCGGCACCCCTTGGCCATGAAAAAAGCCTCGCTGCGGAGGCTTCTTTCGGAACCTGGTAGCGGGGGCAGGATTTGAACCTGCGACCTTCGGGTTATGAGCCCGACGAGCTGCCAGACTGCTCCACCCCGCATCAGCGAACGCGCATTGTAATGGTGCGTTCATGCCACCGCAAGCTCTACTTCACGAATCGGGGCTTACGGCTGCTGCTGCTGTTCATGCTCGAACAGCCGCAGATCGTCCGGGAGTTCGAGCATGAACAG
>CAZFUH010000058.1:0-15356 GCA_964522235.1 uncultured Rhodanobacteraceae bacterium | reverse complement strand
ACCGAATCTATTGCGTAGGCCGAAACTATTCCGAACATGCACGGGAGATGGGTGCAATGCCCGATCGCGGCAGTCCGGTGTTCTTTCTGAAGCCCGCGGACTCGATCGTCGCCTTGCCCGGTGCAGTTGACTATCCGCCGGCTACCGACGACCTGCATCACGAGGTCGAGCTGGTCGTGGCGTTGGCCAGCGGTGGTCGTGACCTGTCCCCGGAACAGGCGCTGGCCTGCATCTACGGCTATGCGATCGGACTGGACCTGACACGGCGCGACCTGCAAGCCGCGGCGAAGGCGAAGAGCCTGCCCTGGGATACCGGCAAGTCGTTCGAGCAGGCGGCTCCGATCGGCCCGATCCATCCTGTTGGGATGGTGGGTCATCCGGCGCGCGGTCTGATCACGCTGGAGGTGAACGGACAGCCGCGCCAGCGCGGCGACCTTTCCGACATGCTGTTTCCGGTCGCCGATATCCTCGCCGCGCTGTCGCGACTGTTCACCCTTGCCGCAGGTGACCTGGTATTCACCGGCACGCCGGCCGGCGTCGGCCCGCTGCAACGGGGCGATAGGTTCGTCGCTGGCATCGCCGGTCTGGGGGAAATCGAGGGCCGGATCACGGCGGCGAAGTAGTCGCTCCTGATCCCTGTTCGAGGCGAAGATTTCCAGCGGCGCGGCGACGCCGTGGCAATCACCGGCCCTCTGCAACGTTCTGCACGGCGACAAGTACGGCATCGTCACCACGATCAGCCGAAGCCGGCACGCGCCGCCCCGATACCCGCGCCACCGGAACCGCTGGCAAGGTCTGGCACAATGGTCCATCCCCTGCTACGTGAAACGCAATGATGATCCGACATCGCGTCCTGCTGCTTTCGCTGGCCGTAGCGGCCGCTGCCGCTGCCGCCAGCGCCGAGAATGCCTCGGTGCTGCCCGCCGAAGCGGTTCGCCAGGCCGAATCGTTGCGCGATGCCGCTGCGGCCGGTTCCGGTGCCTATGCGATCGTCGAGGCGCTGACCACCGAGGTCGGCCCGCGCCTGGCTGGTACCGAGGCTGATGCCCGTGCTGTCGAATGGGCAATTGCCAAGTTCAAGGAGCTGGGTTTCGACAAGGTCTGGACCGAACCGGTGACATTTCCGGTCTGGGAACGTGGGCGCGAGTCGGCACGCGTGGTCAGGCCATTCCCGCAGTCGCTGACGATTGCCGCCCTGGGTGGTTCGGTCGGCACTCCCGAGGCGGGTGTTCGCGGTGAGATCGTCGCGTTTCAGAGCTACCAGGATCTGGTTGAAAACGGCAGCCGCGATGCGGTCGAAGGCAAGATCGTCTACATCGGCAACCGCATGCAGCGCTCACGCGATGGCCGCAGCTATGGCGAAGCGGTGATCGCACGCTCGCTGGGCGCGCAGAGGGCTGCGAGCCTGGGCGCGCAGGCGATCGTGATCCGATCGATCGGCACCGCCGCCAATTCCCGGACCGCGCATACCGGCATGCTGCGCTACGACATCGGTTTGCAACGCATTCCCGGTGCCGCATTGTCGAACCCCGATGCCGACCTGATCGAGAACATGCTCAAGCGCGAGGAGCCGGTCGAGATCGAACTGCACCTGGGTTCGGGCATGCGCGGCGACTACACCAGTCAAAACGTGATCGCCGAAGTGACCGGCCGCGACGATGGTGATCGCCATGTCCTGCTCGGCGGCCACCTGGATTCCTGGGACCTGGGCACGGGCGCCCTGGACAATGGTGCCGGCGTGGCGATCACGATGGCCACCGGCGCGTTGATCGCGCAGTTGCCGAAAGCGCAGCGTCCCCGCCACAACGTCCGTGTGGTCGCGTTCGCGAACGAGGAACAGGGCGTGTACGGCGGCCGGGCCTATGCCGCGCAGCACGGCGAGGCCCTGGATCGACACCTGATCGGCGCCGAATCCGACTTCGGTGCCGGCCGCATCTGGCGTCTGGATACCCGTGTTCCCGACACGGCGCTGCCGGTGCTCGACGCGATTGCCGAGCTTCTGGCTCCGCTGGGCGTCGAGCGCGGCGGCAATGAAGCCCGCGGCGGCGCCGACCTGAGCGCGATGCGCGAGCTCGGCATGCCCCTGGCCGGGCTGGTCCAGGAAGGTTCCGTGTACTTCGACTATCACCACACGGCAAACGACACCCTGGACAAGATCGTGCCCGCGGACATCGATCAGAATGTCGCCGCCTACGTCACCCTGACCTACCTGATCGCCGAGCACGGCCTGTTGTAGCGCGAAGCTTGCTTCGCGTGGCGGCCGACAGGCCGCGCGCTCCAGCTGCGGCGCTGACTGAGTAGGCATCGCCACTCACTTCTCACTCCTCTGCACTCAACTCACTTCTAGCGCAAGCCCTATCGTAGCAACGGCGTATCCAGCGTCCGGGCATCGCGCCCGAGCACTTCGCGCACCGCTTCGCGAAGGTCGTCGGTGTCGACACGACGCTTGACGATCAGGCGCCGGGTGACATCGTCCAAGCTGTACTGGTGTCCGGTTTCCTGGCGGATCTCCTGGTCCAGTTCCATGAACAGCAACACCGCGCGCGCGGTGACCGGTCCATGCGAGCGCGCGACGGTCAAACGCTTGATGTCACGGCTCCAGCGCCGCAGCTGATCGCGGGTGCGCTGGTAGCGCGCCTCGGTGGTGCCACCGGTGCGGTGCAGCAGCTCGATCGAATAGAACTCGGCCAGCCCCTCGGAAATGTACTGGTGCCCGCGTTGGCCGCTGATCCGGGTGAATACGTGGACCAGTTCGTGCAACAAGGTGCTGGTGCCGTTTTCGCTGATCAACGGTCGCGCCGAGTGCATGTACAGCGAACGCGGACCGGACAGCCCGCCACGCCACATCGGGTCGCCGGCACCGACGATCAGCAGCTTGTCCGGCAGCGGACCGAACAGGCGGCGCATCTCCGGCAAGGTCCAGCCGACCATTGCCAGAATCTGCTGGCGCGGCATGCTGTCGCCCTTCGGCGCAGCAACCACGACCTCGATGTCTTCGTAGTGTTCGCGGCGGGTGCCGACATCGCCGGCGATCACCCAGCCGGTCGGTCGGCGGAAACGGGTTTCCGGATTGACCACGACAAAATGCTCGCCTTCCTTGGCGCGCGGCCACTGCGTCTCGACATTGCTCCAACCCTCGGGCAAGTCGAAGCGCACTCGGGTCGTTGATTCGGAATCGGCGGTCATGCGTACGCGAGCGCTGGGAAAAAGCTGATCGCCGCGTACGATCACCCAGCTGTCGGTGATGCGGGCATCGTAGCCGCCGCTGCGGCGGCGGCGGTCGATCCGGTACTGCCAGCTCAACTCGCCGCCGGCGCGCGCTGGAGTCCAGATCAGACGATCGCCGTCGCGCTCGATCTCACCGTCGCCGGTGATGTCCGAGTAGCGCCCTGGCGGCATCGCAAAGTCGAGCCGTGTTGCCCGGCCTTCGCCGTTGCGCAAGCGCAGGGTGACCGCCGCGCGCCGCTCCTCGGGCAGAAAGCGAACCGTGTAGTCGATATCGAACGTGCGCGCCTGTGCCAGGCCGGCTGCGAGCAACACGGCCAAGAAAAGCAACCAGGCTCCTTGCTTGTTCAGCACGTCCAGCCTCCTCAACGAAATCCGGCACGCATTGTCCAGGGAACCGGATGAACCGCGTGTTTACTGTTGCTTCGCTCAGTGGCTCGCCGGTGCATCCAGCTGCCGATCCGGATACGAGGCCTGGAACGCCGGCAGGCCCTGACAGTGGTCATGGACGCGCAGAACGGTGCGGCAATCATCGATCTCGGCACCGAAGCGTCGGGCCGCATAGATCGCCGGCACGAGCACGCAGTCGGCGAGGGTCGGCTGGTCGCCGTGGCAGCAACGGCCAGTCTGGGTGGAACCAGCGAGCAGGGTCTCGACGGCGCGCAATCCAAGGCTCAGCCAGTGCTGCACGAAACGGGCCACCACTGGTTCATCCAGGCCGATGTCGGTCTTCAGATATTGCTGCACGCGCAGGTTATGCAGCGGATGGGTATCGGCGGCGATGGTCAGGGCCAGCGAGCGCACCCGGGCCCGGCCGGCGGCGTCAGCCGGCAACAGCCGTGGCGTGTCCGGAAACGCGTCATCCAGGTATTCCAGGATTGCCATCGACTGGGTCAGGGTCAGGCCCGCATGATCGAGCGTCGGCACGATTCCCAGCGGGTTGAGCACGCGATATTCGGCACGATGCTGTTCGCCGCCCGCGCGCACCAGATGGACAGGAATGCTGGTGTAGTCCAGGCCTTTCAGACGCAGGCCGACGCGGACGCGCCAGGCCGCGCTGGAGCGCCAGTAGTCGTACAGCTTGATGTCGCTCATCGCATGCTCTCCTTGGCGACTGAGGAACGACGGTGGCAACGAGCGTCGTTCGGCGCTGCCCGTTTGAAGCAGCCGTTCGCTTGCCGCTACTCTTTTCCGGCCTTTTCCACCCGCTGCTCGATCGCACCAAAGATGCTGGCGCCGTGGCCATCGAACATCTCGATGCGTACGACATCGCCGAACTTCATGAATGGGGTGATCGCCTTGCCGTGTTCCAGGGTTTCCACCGTACGCTTCTCGGCGAAGCACGACGCGCCCTTGCCGGTGTCCTGGTTCGCCACCGTACCCGAGCCGACGATGGTCCCGGCCGACAATGGTCGCGTCCTGGCGGCATGGGCGATCAGTTGCGCGAAATCGAATTGCATGTCGACGCCGGCCTCGGGTGCCCCGAACCATTCACCATTGACATGGGTAAGCAGCGGAAGATGGACCTTGTTGTCGCGCCATGCCGGACCCAGCTCGTCCGGTGTGACCAGCACCGGCGACAGCGCCGAGCGCGGCTTGGACTGCAGAAAGCCAAACCCCTTGGCCAGCTCGCCTGGAATCAGATTGCGCAGCGACACGTCGTTGACCAGACCAATCAGCTGGATGTGACCGGCGGCCTGATCCGGCGTCACCGCCATCGGCACATCGTCGGTGATCACCACCAGTTCCGCCTCCAGGTCGATACCATGGTCCTCACTGGTGACCAGGATCGGGTCGCGGGGACCGAGAAAGCCGGCGCTGACGGCCTGATACATCAATGGATCGGTGTAGAAGCTGGCCGGCACTTCGGCGCCTCGCGCCTTGCGCACACGCTCGACATGAGGCAGGTAGGCGCTGCCATCGACGAATTCGTAGGCGCGCGGCAGCGGCGAGGCCAGCGCGGTCGCATCCAGGATCAGCCGCTCGCGTCCAGCCAGGTCGCCCTGGGCGTTCAAGGCCTCGTAGACCGCTGCCAGCTGCGGCGCGGCGCGCTGCCAGTCCTCCAGTGCCTGCTGCATCGTCGCGGCAATATCGGGCACGGCGACCGCGTGCTTGAGTTCGCGATCGACGACGACCAGGGTGCCGTCGCGTCCGCCTCGTTTCAGGGTTGCCAACTTCATCAATGTTCCTCGCGAGCAGATCAGGGGAAAATCGGTTCTACGACCTCATTGTGCTGCGCGGCGCAACTTAGGGAGCGTAGCAATCGTGGCGCCGACGCACGGCGGTCAAGGCGAACGGGTCGCTGGTGCGCTCGGGACCGGCTGCCGTCACATGCGGCGGCAAATACCTCGGCAATTCAACTGCAACCCTCAACGTAGTGAATTGCCGGCGGCAGGCCGACCCGCCAGCCGATCACGGTGTCGGCGGCATCCAGTTCAAACACCAGCAGGGCCTCGTTTCCGGTTCCAGCGGCGACCTCGAAGTAGTGTCCGCCCTCGATGTACTTGTGCGGCGAAACCGTATGGCGGTCGGCATACAGCGCCTCCAGCGCATCCAGGGTATTGCCAATTCGGGCGCTGCCGGGCGCCTCGTATTGTTCGCCGAGGACGTCGTAACGAACGAAACGGTCGCCGTCGAACATGAAGCGGATCCGCAACGGATCGGACGGCGTCGGCTCGGGCACCAGGTAACCACATGGGCGATCGAGACTCGGTTCAGGGGCAAACACCAGCGGCCGGCCCCAGGCGATCCGTACCGATTCGGCATCATCGCCGAACCGGGCCGGACCAAAGCCATGCAGACCGGTGACACTTTCGGTGCCCGCCGGCGGCGAAGCCTCCTGATCCGGCGGCACCGCCCCGGAAGCCGGCTCTTCGATTGCCGGCGCGCGCGGCGATTCATCGATCTCGGCCGGCTCCGGTTCCGCGGGCTGTTCGCGACTGCAAGCCACGGCAATGATCAGGACCAGGACGATCAGAACGAACCCGGCTAGACGCTTGCAGATCATGGCGACTCCGGATGGAAATGGCGGCGCAGACCCGACCAGCATGCCTGGTAGTCGGCCTGACGATGAGCGGCTTCCAGCGCCTGCCGGGTCGGTCGCAGCACGCCACGGGCCTCGAACATGAAGGCCATGGTGTCACGAATGATGTCGGGTTGGCTGAGATCGGCCTGACTGGCCTTTTCGAACGTCGCTGCGTCCGGGCCGTGCCCGCTCATGCAGTTGTGCAAAGAGCAGCCGCCTGGCACGAAGCCCTCGGCCTTGGCGTCATAGGCGCCGTGGATCAGGCCCATGAACTCGCTGGCGATATTGCGATGGAACCACGGCGGACGGAACGTATCCTGGGCGACCAGCCAGCGTGGCGGAAAGATCGCCAGATCCAGGTTGCCGACGCCGGGCGTATCGCTGGGCGAGGTCAGGACCAGGAAGATGCTCGGGTCGGGATGATCGAAGCTGATCGAACCGATGGTGTTGAAACGGCGCAGATCGTACTTGTACGGCACATGGTTGCCGTGCCAGGCGACGACGTCGAGCGGCGAATGGCCGATGTCGGTGCGCCACAGATGCCCCTGAAACTTCGCGATCAGTTCGAACCGACCTTCGACGTCCTCGTAGGCGGCATTCGGGCTCAGGAAGTCGCGCGGATTGGCCAGACCGTTGCTGCCGATCGGGCCGAGATCTGGCAGGCGCAAAAAGGCGCCGAAGTTCTCGCAGACATAGCCGCGCGACGGGCCATCGGGCAGGTCGACGCGGAAGCGGATGCCGCGCGGGATCACGGCGATCTCCTGAGGCTCAACCTCGACCGCACCCAGTTCGGTGGCAATCCGCAACCGGCCCAGTTGCGGCACGATCAGCAGCTCGCCGTCAGCGCTGTAGAAGAACCGGTCCTGCATCGATCGATTGGCTGCATACAGGTGTATGCCGAGGCCGGTTCCGGCGTTGGCACTGCCGTTGCCGGCCATCGTGTACAAGCCGTCGACGAAGTCGATCGGGGCATCGGCCGCCGGCAGCGGCAGCGGGCTCCAGCGCAACTGTTCCGGCGTCACCGGGCCATCGCCGAACTCGTTGTGGAAGCGCGGTTGCGTGAACGGCACGAAACTTCCATGCACCGCCGCCGGCCGGATCCGGTACAGCCAACTACGCCGGTTCTGCGCCCGCGGAGCGGTAAAGGCCGTGCCGGAGATCTGCTCGGCATACAGGCCATACGGTGCCCGTTGCGGTGAATTCCGCCCGACCGGGAGCGCGCCCGGCAATGCTTCGCTCGCGAACTCGTTGCCGAAGCCGCTGATGTATCCGTTGCCTGAAAACGTCGCCATGACATCACTCAAGAAAATGGACCGAAATCGGCGTCGATTCGATGCCGCGGACCAGCCCGATCCGAGGCCGGACTACAGTACGCCGCGCTTCATCTGGTCGCGCTCGATGGATTCGAACAGCGCCTGGAAATTGCCCTCGCCGAAGCCCTCGTTGCCCTTGCGCTGGATGATCTCGAAGAAGATCGGGCCAATCGCATTGGTGGTGAAGATCTGCAACAGCAGCTTCTTCCTGGTCTGCGGGTCGGCGTCGATCAGGATCTTGTTCCGCGCCAGCCGCGGCACATCCTCGCCGTGATTGGGAATCCGCTCGTCGATGATCTCGAAGTAGGTGTCCGGTGTGTTCAGGAACTCCACACCCTGGGCGCGCATCGCTTCGACCGAGGCATAGATATCGTCAGTGAACAGCGCAATGTGCTGAATGCCCTCGCCCTTGTACTGGTCGAGGTACTCATTGATCTGGCTCTTGGGGTCCGAGCTTTCGTTCAGCGGAATCCGGACGACGCCATCGGGTGCGGTCATCGCCTTCGAGACCAGGCCAGTCTTGACGCCCTTGATGTCGAAATAGCGGATCTCGCGAAAATTGAACAGGCGCTCGTAGTAGTCGGCCCACTTGGCCATATTGCCGTGATACAGGTTGTGGGTCAGATGGTCGATGAAGGTCAGGCCAAAGCCGACCGGATTGCGCTCGACGCCCTGGAAGTACTCGAACTGCTCGGCGTAGGGATCGCTGCCGTCGCTGACCAGGTACAGCATGCAGTCACCGATCCCCTTGATCACCGGCGCCGCGATCGCGCGGGTATCGGCCTTGTCCGCGATCGGCTCGGCACCATTGGCGACCGTCTGTTTCAACGCCTCGTCACCGTCGCCGACCCGAATCGCGAAGCCGCAGGCGCTGGGTCCATGCTGAGCGGCGAACTCGGCGGCGAACGAATCCGGACTCTCGTTGATCAGAAAGTTGCAGGTGCCCTGACGGTACAGGGTGATCGGCCGGCTGCGGTGGCGGGCTACGGCGCTGAAGCCGAGTTTGGGAAACAGCTCGTGCAACAGGCGAGCATCCGGGGCGGCGAACTCGACGAACTCGAAGCCGTTGATGCCCAGGGGGTTTTCGAACGTGGTCGGCTGCATGCCGAGGCTCGGGCTGGGTTGCGCGCTCATACGGCGTCTCCTGATGGTGCAATGCGGAATGCAGGATGCTGAGCCTGCCTTTATAGTTTCATCTGAAACCATTGGCAAGTCGCGCCGCAGCATGAGCCTCAGCCTGTCCGATCCACTCTCGCCCGATGCCGCCCTGGAACTGGAGCAGTTTCTGCCCTACCGGCTGTCGCTGCTGTCGAACCGGATCAGCCAGTCGATCGCCCGGATCTATGTCGACCGTTTCAACCTGTCGATCACCGAGTGGCGGGTCATGGCCGTGCTCGGGCGCAGTGCCGGCCTGTCGGCGAACGAGGTCGCCGAACGCACGGCGATGGACAAGGTTGCCGTCAGCCGCGCCCTGGCCCGGCTGGTCGATGCCGGGCGCGTGTTGCGTACGACCGCCAACGGCGATCGACGGCGATCGGTGCTGCGCCTGAGCGCGGCCGGGCGGCGCATCTATGGCCAGGTCGTGCCGCTGGCACTGGAGTTCGAGCAGCGCCTGCTTTCGCTGTTGGACGAACAAGAGCGCGGCCAATTCATGCGCCTGCTCGATCGGCTTGGTGCTGGCGTCGAATCTTGAACAAAGGCGACATCCCTGGCTCTGTCTTCGGACCGGGCGCTGTCGTTGCCGGCCCGAGCCCGAGCAGCCGGGAGAAGCGGCCAATCCAGGTCCAGACCGGGTAAAGTGCCAGCCGGCACCCCATACGACGAGAACCGGCCTGCCATGACCGATCCGATTTCCAACGGCCTGCCCCGGCCGACCCCGCTGCAGCGCTGGCTGGTGCTGCTGTTTGTCAGCCTGGCGATGTTCGGCAACTACTACGTCTACGACTCGCTCGGGCCGGTGATCGATCTGTTGCACGAGCAGATGGGCCTGAGCAATCAGCAGACCGGGATGCTGATTTCGATCTACAACCTCGGCGCGATCGTGGCACTGCTGATCGGCGGCTACATCATTGATCGATGGGGTACGAAGCGAGCGATCACGCTGTTTGCCACGATCTGTCTCGGCGCCGCCGCGCTCACTGCACTGACGGCGCAGTTCGAGGTCATGATGGCCGGCCGCCTGCTGCTCGGACTTGGCGCCGAGCCGCTGATCGTCGCCGCGACGACGGTGCTGGCGAAATGGTTCAAGGGCAAGGAGCTCAGCTTCGCATTCGGCATCAACCTGTCGATCTCGCGCCTGGGATCGGCCTCGGCCGACTGGTCGACCTCGTTCGCCAGTCCTTTGTATGCGAACTGGCAGGATCCGTTGTGGCTGGCCACCGCGGTCGCTGGCATCTCGGTTGCCGCGGCGATCCTGTACTGGATGATGGAGCGGCGAGCGGAAGGTCGCTTTGATCTCGGTACCCCGCCGGAAACCGAGAAGCTGGAACTGCGCGGCCTGTACTCGTTCAGCCGCTCGTACTGGTACATCGTCGCGCTGTGCGTGGTTTTCTACGCCACCGTGTTCCCGTTTCGGACCTTCGCAATCAACTACTTCCAGCAGGCGCATGGCCTGGACCGCGAGGCCGCCGGCATTCTCAGCAGTCTGCTGCCGGTCGCGGCGATCATTGCGACACCTCTATTCGGCCTATGGGTGGATCGGGTCGGCCGGCGCTCCCTGTTCATGGCCATCGGCTCTCTGGTCATGCTGCCGCTATTCCTGGTGGTGACCTATCTGCCGCCGGGACCGGAAGTCTCGGTCTATTTCCCGTTCATCGGCGGCGCCCAGGTACCGCTGACCTTGCTGGTCGTCATCATCGTGCTCGGCGGCGTGTTCTCCTTGATTCCCGCGGTCATGTGGCCGTCGGTCGCCTACATCGTCGAAGGCAGGCGGCTGGGCTCGGCGTTCGCGTTGATGACCCTGTGCCAGCAAGTCGGCTGGATGATCGTGCCGCCGGTGGTCGGCTGGTTGAACGATATCTATAGCGCCGGCCCTGAGAACCCGGCCGGCTATGCGCCGGGCATGTGGTTCTACACCGGGCTGGCTTCGCTCGGCCTGTTTTTCTCGTACAAACTATGGCGGTCCGAAACCGGCCCGCACGCACACGGCCTGGAACGAATCACCACGCGCAGCAGCGGGTCCGGACCCTGATCCGCAGCAGTCGAGGCGATCGGCTGCCGGCAAGTCGCCGCAGCCGATCGCGATCGCGATCGCGATTGAAGTCGCGAGTCAGCCGGCGATCTGCTGAATGACGGTCATCGTCCGCTCCAGCGCCCCGCGCTGTTGCGCGATGATGCCAGTGGCGGCCTCGCCCATGGCATTCTTGCGTGCTTCGTCGCCAAGCAACTCGCAGACCGCTTCGCCCAATGCGTCGGCATGAGCAATCCGTTGCGCAGCGCCACGCACGATCAGCAGGTCGGTAATCTCGGCAAAGTTGTGCGTGTGCGGTCCGACCAGGACCGGCTTCGCCAGGGACGAAGCTTCCAGAACATTGTGGCCGCCGATCGGCTCGAGACTGCCGGCGACGAAGGCGACATCAGCCGCGGCGTAGAACAGCAGCAGCTCACCGAGGGTATCGGCGACGAAGCACTGGCTGTCCGGCGTCGCTTCGCCGTGCTCGCTGCGCGAACGTGTCCGAAAGCCAAAACTTTCGCAAAGCTGCCACACCGGCCGGAACCGCTCCGGATGCCGGGGTGCAATGATCAGCAAGGCATCGGGAAAACGTTGCAACACCTGGGCATGGGCATTGACCACGGCGAGTTCCTCGCCTTCATGCGTGCTCGCAGCGATCCAGACCGGACGCAGCTCGCCAGCCTTCTGGCGCCATTGAGCCCCTCCGGAGACCATGGCCACCGGCACGTCGATGTCGTACTTGATGTTGCCGACCAGGGCCAGGCGTTCAGGCTGCGCGCCCAGGCTCAGAAAGCGCTCGTAGTCGGTCTGCGACTGAGCGGCGATGAAGGTCGCCGAGCGGATCGCTTCACCGGCCAGCGGCTGCACCGGACCGTAGCCGCGCAGCGAACGCTCGGACAGCCGGGCATTGGCGATCACGACCGGGATGCCGCGCTGCCGGCAGGCAAAGAACAGATTCGGCCAGATCTCGGTCTCCATGACCACCGCCAGTCGCGGCCGGATTCGGCCGAGAAAGCGGTGCACGGACCCAGGCAGATCGTACGGCAGATAGATGTGAAAGATCTCGTCGCCGAATACCTGGCGCAAGCGATCGGAACCGGTTGGCGTCACCGTCGTCACGACCAGGGGTACGTCGGCATAGCGTTTGCGCAGCGCGATGATCAGCGGGATCGCGGCGTTCAATTCGCCGACCGAAACCGCATGCACCCAGATCGAGTCACACGGGAAGCCGGGCGCCTTGAAGTAGCCAAAGCGCTCGGCCCAGCGGTGCAGATAGCCGCGCAGACGCATGCCGCGCATGAACAGGCGATATACGATCAGCGGCGTCGCAAGATAGATCGTCGACGTGTACAACCATCGCAGCAACACCAGTTTGACGCGCGATCGGAACGAGTATCGGGTCGCCTGTGGGTTGCTCATGCACGGATTGTAGTGCTCTCGGCCGGCCGCGGAGGCACCTCAGCAGCTCAAGACAGCTGGATCGGGAGGGCTGTGTAGAATTCCGGCCATGATCGAACGACCGCCGCTTCGCCTGCTCGCCCCATGGCATTGGCCATCGTGGCTGGCGCTGGCGCTGATCTGGCTGCTTGCGCGGGTACCCTGGCGTCGGGTCATGCGCCTTGGGGCCGGCCTTGGTCCGATCCTGCACGCGCTGATGCGCCGCCGCCGACGTATCGCCGAAGTCAATCTCAAGCTGTGCTTTCCCGAGCGCTCGCCGGCCGAGCGCGACCAGTTGCTGCGCGAACACTTTCGCGATCTGGGCCGCATGTTCGCGGAATTCGCGCTGAGCTGGATGGCCAGCAAGCGCGGTTTCGCGGCCATCCCGCACCAGATCGACGGCCTGCAGCATCTGCGCGCCGCGCAGGCGCAGGGCCGCGGCGTCCTGATGGTCGGAGCGCATTTCAGCCACCTGGAGCTATGCGCCCGCCTGGTGGCGCAACAGCTGCCGCTGGCCGGACTGTATCGGGAGCACGGCTCGCCGGTGTTCGAATGGGCGATTCGACGGCGCCGCCTGCACTATGCCTGCGCCATGTTCGGCCGCAAGGAGCTTCGTGCGACCGTCCGTCACCTGCGCAGCGGCGGCGCGTTGTGGTACGCGCCCGACCAGGACATGCGCGGCAAGGACACTGTGTTCGTTCCGTTCTTCGGCACCGATGCTGCGACGATCACCGCAACCCATCACCTGGCGCGCTTGTCCGGTGCCGCCGTCCTGCCGTTTCACCACCATCGGCTGCCCGGCGAGCGCGGCTACGTCATCGAAATACAGCCGCCGCTGGCCGGGTTTCCGTCCAGCGACGAGGTTGCCGACACTGCCCGCATCAATGCCTGCATCGAGGCGATGGTTCGCACCGCACCCGGGCAATATCTGTGGATCCACAAGCGTTTCAAGACCCGCCCACCCGGCTCGCCGCCGCTCTACCAACCATGAGCGTCAAGGCGCCGTTCGCAGGCAAGAGTGGGACTCTTGGCGAGAACGGCAACACCGCCGAGGGCGGATTGGGGGGTTCCCTTCGGGCGGGCCACCAAGAGCGAAGCACTACATCTGCTGAGCGCTTTACAGGATGTAGCGGCTGAGGTCTTCGTGGCCGGCCAGCGCCGACAGGTGCTCATCGACGTAGGTGGCGTCGATCACGTAGCGGCTGCCGGACTTGTCCGGAGCCTCGTAGGAGATCAAGTCAAGCAGGCGTTCCAGCACCGTGTGCAGACGACGGGCACCGATGTTCTCGGTGCGCTCATTGACGGCATAGGCGATCTCGGCGAGTTTGACGATTCCGCCGTCGGTGAATTCAAGCGTTACCCCCTCGGTCCCGAGCAGCGCCTGATACTGCTTGCTCAACGCGTAGTCGGGTTCGGTAAGAATTCGCCTGAAGTCGTCGGCAGTCAGCGCCGACAACTCGACGCGGATCGGAAAGCGGCCCTGCAGCTCGGGGATCAGGTCGCTGGGCTTGGCGAGATGAAAAGCACCGGATGCGATGAACAGCACATGGTCGGTCTTCACCGGCCCATGCTTGGTGCCGACTGTCGAGCCCTCGACCAGGGGCAGCAGGTCGCGCTGCACGCCTTCGCGCGAAACGTCGGCGCCGACCATTTCGCTGCGTTTGCAGACCTTGTCCAGCTCGTCGATGAAGACGATGCCGTTCTGCTCGCAATTCTCGATCGCGACCTGCTTGATCTCGTCTTCGTTGATCAGGCGTCCGGCCTCCTCCTCGATCAATTGCGGCAGCGCCGCCTTGATCTTGAGCCGACGACGCTGGCTACGGCTGCCGCCCAGGGACTTGAACATGTCGCGCAATTGTCCCGTCATCTCCTCCATGCCCGGCGGCGCCATGATGTCGATGCCGACGTTGACCGCCAGATCCAGCTCGACCTCACGATCGTCCAGACGGCCCTCGCGCAGCTGCTTGCGCAGTTTTTGCCGGGTATCGGCCTGATCGTCGCCATCGGCAGCCGCCGCCTGTTCGGTCCAGCCCATGGGTCCGGTATGACCTTGCCGGCGCGGTAGCAAGGCGTCCAGCAGCCGCTCTTCGGCCGCATCCTCGGCCTGCGCGCGCACCCGCACCTTGGCCTGGTCGCGGGCCATCTTGACCGCAGTGTCGGCGAGATCGCGAATGATCTGCTCGACGTCCTTGCCGACATAGCCGACCTCGGTGTACTTGGTGGCCTCGACCTTGATGAATGGAGCGTTCGCCAGGTGCGCCAGGCGACGGGCGATCTCGGTCTTGCCGACACCGGTCGGACCGATCATCAGGATGTTCTTCGGGGTGACTTCCTCGCGCATGCCCGGTTCCAGCTGCATGCGCCGCCAGCGGTTGCGCAAGGCAATCGCAACCGCTCGTTTGGCCGCATGCTGGCCGATGATGAACTTGTCCAGCTCCTGGACGATCTCGCGAGGGGTCATGTTCGACATGATGGGTCAGCAGGTTGGGAATCGACGCGGAAGTCGGGGAAGTAATGCAAACCAGCCACAATCAGGTGAGAACGCCTGCTTCCTGCTCGCTGCTCCCCAGGACCTCGATGACGCGATTGTGGTTGGTGTAGATGCAGATGTCGCCGGCGACATCCAGAGCATTCTCGACGATCTCGCGGGCATCGAGCCGACTGTGCTTGAGCAGGGCCTTGGCCGCAGCCTGGGCATAGGGTCCACCGGAGCCGATTGCAATCAGGCCGTCCTCGGGTTCGAGCACGTCTCCATTACCGCTGATCAGCAACGAGGCTTCACGGTCGGCGACTGCAAGCATCGCTTCCAACCGACCAAGACGACGGTCGGTGCGCCAATCCTTGGCAAGTTCGACGGCGGCACGAATCAGTTGACCGTTGTGCTTTTCCAGCTTCGCCTCGAACAATTCGAACAGTGTAAAGGCGTCGGCGGTGGCACCGGCAAAGCCGGCCAGGATGTCGCCTTCCTTGCCCAGGCGGCGGACCTTGCGGGCGTTGGCCTTGACCACGGTATGACCCAGGGTCACCTGACCATCGCCGCCCATGACGATGTGCTCGCCGCGACGAACCGAGAGGATGGTGGTGGCGTGGAAGCTGTGCGGCTGGTTCACATCGGCTCTCGGCGCGGCAAAGTGCCTATCTTGGGACCATGACCGCCGATTGCAAGCGCGGCGCGCAGGCTCCT